>DASZDF010000602.1:0-14561 GCA_035942275.1 Solirubrobacteraceae bacterium
CTCCTGCTCCGCCAGCTCGTCACCGCGCTCGAGTCCGACCGCGTCAGCCCCGTCGCCATGCACGCGCGCGTGGTCCGCGAGGCGGGTCCGCGCGCGGTGTCAGGCACGGTCCTGCGCCGCCTCGGACGGCTCCCGAAGGACGCGCTGGCCGTCGCTCGCGCCGTCGCCGTCCTCGGCGAGAACGCCGACCTGGCGGCCGTCGCGCGGCTCGCGGAGCTCGACGAGTGGCAGGTCGCGACGGCGACGGGCGCACTCGTGGGCGCGGAGATCCTGCGGCCGGAGGCGCCGCTCGGGTTCGTCCATCCGCTCGTGCGCGACGCCGTCTACCACGACCTCACGCCGGGCGAGCGGGCGCTGCAGCACGCGCGGGCGGCGGCGATCCTGAAGGAGGCCGCGGCCCCCGTCGACCAGATCGCGTCGCAGCTCTTGATGTCGCCGCGCGAGGCCGACCCGGAGGTCGTCGCGGTCCTGCGGGACGCCGCCGCCTCGGCCATGCGCCGCGGAGCGCCGGAGAGCGCCGCCGCGTACCTGCGCCGCGCGCTCGACGAACGGCCGCCCGACAACGCCCGCCCAGAGCTGCTCCTGGACCTCGGGATCGCGGAGGTCCAGGGGCGCGCTCCGGATGCGCTCGAGCACCTCGAGGCCGCCTACGAGTCGCTGGCGGACCCACGCCTGCGGGCGAGCGCCGCGCGCCTGCTCGCGCGCACGCTGATCTTCACCGGGGGCGCCGCGCGAGCGGTCGAGGTCACACGCCGGGCGCAGGCGGAGCTCCCGGCCGGGCACGACGACCTCGCGCTCGCGCTGCGGGCGATCGAGATGGTCGGCGTGATCTTCGGCGGCGACGACCCGGCGCTTCTCGGCGAGCTGGCGGGGCAGCCGGTCCCGGCGCCGGACGCTCCGGTCGGCGCCAAGGGGCTCGCGTCGATCGCCGCGCTCGTCAACGCGTACGCGGGCGCACCGGCGGCGCACTGCCGCGCGCTCGCCCGCGCCGCCCTCGCGGGCGACGACCTCATGGAGCAGGACAACGGCCTGCTCACGATCTCCGCCAGCAACGTGCTGACGATGGTCGAGGATCCCGACGAGGCCGTGTTCTGGGCGAGGGCGATCGAGGACGGCGAGCGCCGCGGCTCGCTGTTCATCGTCTCCGGCAACCGGATGTGGGGCGGGTACGTCGCGATGTCGCGCGGCGACCTCGTCGAGGCGGAGGACCTCCTCGCCCGCGCGCACGAGGAGTTACTCGAGTACCGGTACGGCGGCCCGGCGCAGACCTACTGCGCGGCGTTCCTCTGCGACGCGCGGCTCGCGCGCGGAGACGTCGAAGTCGCGGCGAACGCGCTCACGATCGCGGGCGACATCAAGGACGGCTCGGACGGCGTTCGCTTCTGGCTCGTCAGCCGCCTCGCGCTGCTCGTCGCGCAGGGCCGCGACGAGGAAGCGCTCGCCGCCGCCGACGAGCTCGTCGCGCGCTACCCGATGGTCGTCAACCCGGTGGTCGGGCCGTGGCGATCGCTGAAGGCGCGGGCGCTCGAGCAGCTGGGCCGCCATGACGAGGCGCTCGCGAGCGTGCGCGAGGAGCTCGACCTCGCCCGCGCCTTCGGAGCGCCGCGCCCGATCGGCCGCGCGCTGCACGTCCTCGGCGCCATCGAGGGTTCTGTCGACACCCTGCGCGATGCGGTCGAGGTCCTCCGGCAGTCGATCGGCCGCTTCGACCTCGCGCAGGCGCTCGCGGCGTACGGCCGCACCGCCGAGGACCCCGCCGCGCTGAAGGAGGCGTTCGAGCTGGCGGCCGCGTGCGGCGCCGACGGGCTCGTCGACGAGCTGCGTGGCGCACTCATCGCCGCGGGCGAGACCCCACCGGCACCCGGCGCGAGCGCCGACGCGCTCACGGCCGGCGAGCGCCGCGTCGTCACGCTCGCCGCCGAGGGCCGGACGCCGAGGGACATCGCCCAGGCCCTCTTCCTCACCCCACGCACGGTGGAGCACGAGCTGGAGAGCGCGACGCGCAAGCTCGGCGTGACCTCGCCCGACCAGCTCGCGGAAGCGCTCCGCGCCGCGTGAACCCGCGCCGCTGCGCGGGCGCAACCCCTCCCGCGGCCGCCCCGCGAGGCGCTAGCCTTTCCCGTCCTTCCTTGGTGGGCGTAGCTCAGCTGGTAGAGCACCTGGTTGTGGTCCAGGATGTCGCGGGTTCGAGTCCCGTCGCTCACCCCTCACGAAGCGGTTCCCGACCGATCCGCGGCGAGCGCGCGATCGTCGACGTCGGCCGGGTCAGGCGTTCTGCAGCACGCGCGGCGTCTCGCTGCCCGACTCGACACGATCCCGCGAGAGCGCGACCGTCGCCATGAACGCGTCGACGACGCGCGGGTCGAAGTGGCGGCCGCGCTGGCTCGCGATCTCGGCGACCGCGTCCTCGACGCTCCAAGCCGTCTTGTAGGGGCGGTCGTGGGTCAGGGCGTCGAAGACGTCCACGACCGCGACGATCCGTCCCGCGATCGGGATCGCCTCGCCCGCGAGACCGGCGGGGTAGCCCGTGCCGTCCCACCGTTCATGGTGCGTCCGGGCGATCTCCTCGGCGGCGGCGAGCAACGGGAAGGCACCGCCCGCGAGCATCTCCGCGCCGATGGTGGCATGGCCCTTGATCTGCTCGAACTCCTCTTCGGTCAGACGACCGGGCTTGAGCAGGATCGCGTCCGGGATGCCGATCTTCCCGACGTCGTGAAGCGGAGCGGCCAAGCGGATCAGGCGGACCTCCTCCGCCGTCAGACCGAGGCGCTCGGCGAGCAGCCCCGCCATGTCGCCGACCCGCCGCGTGTGCTCGCCGGTGTCGTCGTCGCGGTACTCCGCGGCCGCGGCGAGGCGCGAGAGCGTCTCGAACTGCGCCTCCTCCAGCTTGCCGGCCGCCGCCCGGCTCTCCGTGACGTCGACGATCTGCCCGTAGAACTGAGCGGTGGCGCCGTCGGCGTCGTGGATCGCGGTGAGAGCGAGCCGCGTCTCCACGACGCGTCCGTCGCGGTGCGTGTACCGCTTGTCGCAGTCGTACCGGGTGCGCCGACCCGCCACCAGCGCCGCGAACGCGGCGCTCCCCGCGGCCCGGTCGTCGGGGTGCGTCAGCTCGCGGAGGTGCCGTCCGACGAGCTCCCGGGGCTCGTAACCGAGCATCTCGCAGAGGGCACGGTTGACGCGCTCGAGCCGCCCGTCGCGCGAGCAGAGGACCGCGCCGATCGGAGACTCGTCGAAGGCGACGCGCTCCCGCTGGGCCTCGCTGCGTGCCGCCTGCGCGCCGCGCATCTGGCGCTCGGCGCGATCGAGCGACGCGGCGAGCGCCCACGTCACGGGCACGAGCATCGCGAGCGTCGCGCAGACGAACAGCCAGGTCCCGGTGTCCGTGTCGTAGAGCCCGGCGCCCTGGCCGACCAGGCGCAGCGCGGCGAGGACGATCGGCAGGGCGAGGGCGGCCGGGAACAGCCGGCGGATGACGCGCCCGCCGACGGTGTCGCTGAGCAGCAGCCGCATGGGGCCGTCCTGGGGCCGCGCGCAGAAGATGCCGACGGCCAGGACGATGAACCCGATGCCGGTGGGGACCGCCATCTGCGTCAACTCGCTGACCTCGTACAGCGAGGTCACGCCGCTCAGGTAGCCGATCAGCGCGATCAGCGCGAGCACCGCCGCCATGAGCGACAGGCCCGCCGGCACCCACGCGCGGCGAGCGCCGGGGACGTCGAGGAACCGCAGCGCGACCGCGACGAGGAGGAAGCAGGCGGCGGTGTTGGGCGCCATGCGCCCCGGGTGTGACGTCCCGACGGCGCCGGGCGGTTCGTGGAAGAGGAGCTGGTCGATGCCGAGGTCCCGCCCGGCGACGTACTCCAGCAGGGTGAGGCCGGCGATCCCGGCGATCACGGAGGCAAGCCCGCCGCGCAGCCGCGACCGGCCCCCTTGCCGCGGCGTCAGGCGCAGCGCAGCCGCGGCGAGCAGGAAGCACACGGCGGTGTTCGGCTTCATCGCGACGACGCCGGGGACACCGCTCTTGAGCGTCTCGACGCCGAGCACCCAGGCGACGAGGACGACGGAACCCAGCGCGCCCACGGCTGCCGCGCACACGGTCCGGGTCTGAGCGAGATAGGGGTGGGAGACCTCCATGCCCAGTGACAACGTCCGCGGGGAACTGGGGTTGAGTGATCCGACGGCCGCTGACCGAACATGGCACGCAGGCACTTGCTCTAGCATCGGGTACGTGACCGTCGCCGTCGCCGTCATCGCGGACACCATCGCTCCCGGGCCGGGGCTGATCGTCTGGACGCTCCTCGCGCTGTGCGTCGTCTCCGCCGGCGTCGTCACCGCGATGAAGGGCCGTTGGGGATGGTTCTGGGCGAGCCTGTTGTTTGGCGGCCTCCCGTGGCTGGTCTCGGCGTTCCTCCCGGCTCACGCCGGGAGCCTCTGGGCGCGCCGCGCCTGAGGGCGGCGCGCCAACTGGCGGCGGAGCGCGCCGAGGCGCCGCAGCTTCGGTCCTGAACCCCGTGCAACGACGGCGGCCCGCGGGATGCGACCTGCTCCGCGTCGAGGATCGGGCGGATGGCTCGGGGGACACCTCTGGCCGCCGCGTGCGCGGCGGTCCTCGCTCTGCTCGCGTTCGCGACCACGACGACGACGGCGCACGCGCGGGTCAGCTCGGACGTCGCCGCGCTCCAGGTCGCGCTGCGCGCGCTGCACCTCTACAAGGGCGGGGTCGACGGCGTCGCCGGCCCCGCGACGCGCCGCGCCGTCAGACGCCTCCAGCGGCGACGGCACCTTCCCGTCGACGGCATCGCCGGCCCGCGCACCAGACGCGCGCTCGGGCGCCGCGGCCGGCCGCCCCTCGGCTCCCGCACCATGCGCACCGGCCACCGCGGCTGGGACGTCGCCGCGCTCCAGTTCCTCCTTCGCCGGCGCGGGTGCGGGCCGGCCTCCATCGACGGCGGGTTCGGTCCGGGCACCGCCGCGGCCGTGCGCACCTGCCAGCGGCGCCGCGGCCTGCCCGCCGCCGGCCTCGCCGGGCCGTCGACGATCCGCGTGCTGCGCTCGGCGCCGAGGAGAACCGCGACACGGAGCCGAAGCGTCGCGGCCGCGCAGACCCCCGTCCGCTTCCTGCGCCCGATCGCCGCGCCCATGACCGACGGCTTCGGCCCGCGCGGCAACCGGCCGCACCACGGCGTCGACTTCCCCGCCGCCTCCGGCACCCCGGTCACGGCCGGCGGTGGCGGCGTCGTGCGCTCCGCCGGCTACAACGCCTTCGGCTACGGCAACCTCGTGATCGTCAGCCACCGGCTCGGCTTCGAGTCCTGGTACGCGCACCTGAGCAGCGTCGCGGTCGTCCGCGGCCAGTCGGTCAGCGGCGGCGTGCTCGTCGGCCGCGTCGGCTCGACCGGCCACTCGACCGGGCCGCACCTGCACTTCGAGGTCCGCCGCAACGGCACGCCGATCGACCCGGTGCCGCTGCTCCTGAACTAGAGCAGCGGCAGCCGCGCCCGCGCGTAGCGCCGCGCGAGGCGGAAGAAGTGCCCGCCGTCGGTCTGCGGCGTCGTGCAGCCCTCGGCTCCGGCGCCGAACAGCAGCCCGATCACCCCGGCCGCGCGCGCCCGGCGCAGGTTCCGTCGCGAGCCGAGCAGCAGATCGACGCGGTTGTCGCGGTAGCGCCCGTGCGTGTTCGGCAGGCGCCGGTGCCCGAGCGGCAGCTGCCAGAGGACGATCGGCCGGTCGACCGCCGACGACACGCCGCGCAGGTAGCGGAAGTGCCGCCGCACGTCGCCGCGGCCCCAGTGGTGCCCGACGACCCGCTCGCCGAGCACGACGCGCCGGAAGCCGTCGTCGCGGTCGGCGACATCGTTGAAGACGAGGTCGAAGCCGGCGCCGAGCGAGCGGTAGAACCGGGCGGAGCGCGCGGCGAGCGCGTCGATCCTCGCCGCCGGCAGGTCGTTGGCGGTGACGCTGTCGTTCGTCCCCCACGAGCTGAGGTGCCACGCGAGCAGGACCGACGGCGCGTGACGGTCGCGCAGCCGCACGACGGCCTGGGCGTACCCGGCGGCGGTATCGGGCAGCCCGGCGAGCTCGGGGTCGCCCGACCGGGAGACCGCGGCGGGCACGGAGGAGGCGTCGTCGCCGCCGTGCTGCTGGACGTAGCCCCAGAGGTCCGGCTCGACGTGCAGCACCGCCCGCGTCCCCGCGGCGCGGCGCAGCGCGAGGCGCAGGTCGGCGTAGTACGTGCGCATGAGCGCCTCGTCGCGCAGGTTCGCCAGGTCACGCTGCGCCTCCCCGCCGCCGTGCGTGCCCGACTGGAGGAGCATGTAGTACGTCAGCACCGGGAGGACCCCGGCCCGCCGCGACTCCGCGACGTAACGGGACACGAACGTCGCGTCCTCGTTCCACGTCGCCCAGCCGTTGCCAGTGTCGACGCGGCCCGCGAGGTACTGGTAGCGGGCGTCGAGCCGCCGCGCGGCCACGCCCGCGGCGCCGCCCGGCTGGTCGGCGACCCCGACGGCGAGATGCGACGGCCAGCCCGGCGGCGCGGCGGAGGCCGGCGGCGCAACGCAAACCGCGACCGCGACCGCGAAGACGAGGATCGCGGAGAGCCTCACCGCGCGGCGGGCTGGAAGAGCGCGTCGGGCCGGTTGCGACCGCTCCCGCGGAACATCCACGGGTCGACCTCGACCGGCTCGGGCGCGGTGTACTCGCGGACCGTCATGTTCTGCACGCGCGCGTAGAGCGTCTCCTTGAACGGCGGCGGCGGCGCGAACGTCGTGACGATCTGCCCGTACGGGACGAACGTCTCCAACTCGACCGTGTAGACCTTCCTCACCGTCCGCGGGGGATCGTCCGCCGGCGGGTCCTCCACCCACGGGTCGTACGTGTAGTCCAGCCCCGGCATGTAGATGCGCAGCCCGCGCGCGTGCCACCACGGCGAGACCTCGACGATCCGGTCCTCGGTCGCCGGGCCGATGCGCTTGGCCACCGCCTCCCAGTCGTCGCGCTGGCGCTCGGGGTTGCGCGGCACGCCCGCGAGGACGACGCCGGCGAAGGCGAGGCACACGGCGCCGACGACCGCCGGCCCGAACCACCGGAGCCTCGGCACGCACAGCCCGGCGGCGATGACGATCGTCACCGGGATCCACGCCGGCAGCAGGTTGCGCTCGAGGATGTAGTCCGACCCGACCAGCGACGCGAGGTACGGCAGCGCCAGGAACCCGCCCGCGACCCAGACGACGAGCAGCAGCCGGCGGCGCACGTCCGGCTTCGACCACAGGAACGCCGCGGCCGCGCAGAGGGCGAAGAAGACGAGCCCGGCCGCGAAGACCTCGTCGCGGTGGTGGTCCATCGTGCTGACGCCCTCCTGGCCGGCGGCGAAGAAGAAGACGGTGTCGCGCACGCGCGGCCACAGCGGGATCTCGCCGATCCAGAACACGCCGCCGTGCTCCTGCTGGTGCAGCAGCATCGGCAGGATCGCCAGCAGCCCGGCCCCGATCCCCACGAAGACGGGCAGCACCCGCCGCAGCCCCGGCCCGCGCAGCAGCACCCACAGCGCCATCGGCACGAGCACGAAGAGCGCGAAGTAGTGCGTCGCCGTCGCCAGCACCGACGCGACCGCCCACACGACCAGGTCGCGGCGCGACCACCCGTCGAGCGCGCGCAGGAAGAAGAGCAGCGCCACCGCGCACAGGAACAGCACGAGCGCGTACGCCCGCGCCTCCTGCGAGTACCAGACGAGCGCGGGAGAGAACGCGGTGAGCGCGCCGGCGGCGATGGCGGCGCGCTTCCCCGCCACGAGCCGCGCCGCCTCGTAGGCGACGGGCACGGTCAGCGTGCCGAACAGCGCCGAGAGCGAGCGCAGCCCGATCTCCCCGTCGCCGAAGACCTTCACCCACAGCCACGCGAGGATGAAGTAGGGCGGGGGCTGCGCCTCGTGCGCGAAGACGCCGTCGAGCATCCCGCCGAAGGATTCGTTGACGAGCTCCCACGTGAGGGCCTCGTCGTACCAGAAGCTCTGGGCGTCGAGGGTCGCCAACCGCACGAGCGCCGCCACCACCGTCAGTCCGATGACGACGGGGGCGCGGAACACGACGGGGCAATGTAGCCGTCTACCATCCGCCGCCGTGCCGCGCGTGCTCATCACCGGGGGCGGGGGATTCGTCGGCGCGAACCTCGCGGTCACCCTCGCCGATCGCCATCCGGGCTGGGAGATCCTCGCGTTCGACAACCTCAGGCGCCGCGGGTCGGAGCTGAACCTGAGCCGCCTGCGCGACGCCGGCGTCACGTTCGTCCACGGCGACGTGCGCAGCCGTGAGGACGTGCTCGCGCTCACCGGACTCGACGCGATCGTCGAGTGCTCCGCCGAGCCTTCGGTCCTCGCGGGCGTCGGCGAGTCCCCGGACTACCTCGTCCAGACGAACCTCGTCGGCGCGTACCACTGCCTCGAGCTCGCTCGGCGCGAGGCGGCGCAGCTCGTGTTCCTCTCGACCTCGCGCGTGTACCCGGTGAAGACCCTCGAGCAGGCGCGCTACGCGGAGACGGCTACGCGCTTCGAGCTCGCGCCCGACCAGGGCGTCGCCGGCCTGAGCGAGCACGGCGTCGCCGAGGACCTCCCGCTCGACGGCGCCCGCACCCTCTACGGCACCACCAAGCTCTCCGCCGAGCTGCTCATCGCCGAGTACGCCGAGACCTACGGGCTTGATGCAGTGGTCGACCGCTGCGGCGTCATCGCCGGCCCGTGGCAGCTGGGGAAGGTCGACCAGGGCGTCTTCACGTTCTGGCTCCTGGCCCACCGCTTCGGCCTGCCGCTGCGCTACATCGGCTACGGCGGCGCCGGCAAGCAGGTCCGCGACCTGCTGCACGTCGACGACCTCGTCGACCTCGTCGACGAGCAGCTCGGCGACCGGGAGAAGTGGGCAGGCCGGACGCTGAACGTCGGCGGCGGAAGAGAGGTCAGCCTCTCCCTCAAGGAGACGACCGAGCTGTGCCGCGAGCTCACCGGCACGACCGTCGAGGTCCCGAGCGCGAACGCCGACCGTCCCGGCGACCTGCGCATCTACCTCTCGGACTGCCGCCGCCTGTTCGCGCTCACCGACTGGCGCCCGCGGCGCGACGCCCGCACGATCCTCGCCGACACGCTCGCGTGGATCGACGCGAACGAGCGCTCGGTCCGCGAGGCGCTTCTACAGTGAGGCCGCAATGCCCACGGTGATCGTCACGGGGTCGGGCGGGCTCATCGGGTCGGAGGCGGTCGCACACTTCGTCGCGGCCGGCTACGACGTCGTCGGCGTCGAGAACGACATGCGCGCCCGGTTCTTCGGCCCCGAGGGATCCACCGCCCGCACGACCCAGCGGCTCCTCGAGAGCTTCCCCGACTTCCGCTCGGAGGACCTCGACATCCGCGACGCGGAGGGCGTCCGCCGCCTGTTCGAGCGCCACCGCGGCGACCTCGAGCTGGTCATCCACACGGCCGCGCAGCCCTCGCACGACTGGGCCGCGCAGGACCCGCACACGGACTTCGGCGTCAACGCCGTGGGGACGCTGAACCTGCTCGAGGCCGTGCGCCACGTCAAGCCCGACGCGACGTTCATCTTCACGTCGACGAACAAGGTCTACGGCGACCGGCCGAACTTCCTGCCGCTTGAGGACACCGGGGAGCGGCTGGAGCTCCCCGTCGACCATCGCTACTTCCGCGGCATCGACACGTCGATGTCGATCGATGACTGCATGCACTCGATCTTCGGCGTCTCGAAGGCCGCCGCGGACCTCATGGTGCAGGAGTACGGGCGCTACTTCCAGATCCCGACCGTCTGCTTCCGCGGCGGCTGCCTCACCGGGCCCTCGCACGCGGGCGCGAAGCTCCACGGCTTCCTCTCCTACCTCATGAAGTGCACGGTCACCGGCGAGCGGTACACCGTGTTCGGCTACGACGGCAAGCAGGTCCGCGACAACATCCACTCCAACGACGTCGTGAGCGCGTTCGAGGCCTTCCACCGCGCGCCGCGCGTCGCTGCGATCTACAACCTCGGCGGCGGCCGCGCCTCGAACTGCTCGATGCGCGAGGCCATCGCCGCCTGCGAGCGGATCGCCGGCCAGGAGCTCGACTGGACGCTGTCCGACGAGGCGCGCATGGGCGACCACCGGTGGTGGATCTCGGACCTCTCGGAGTGGGAGCGCGACTACCCGGACTGGAAGCTGCGCTACGACCTCGAGACGACGCTGCGCGAGATCCACGACCACAACGTCGAGCACTGGACGGCCGCGGCGGCGCGATGAAGGTCTCGGTCGTCATCCCGGCCCACGACGAGGCCGAGGTGATCGCCCCGACGGTCGGGGCGGTGGCGGCCGCGCTGGACGCCGCGGGGCGCGACTACGAGATCGTCGTCGTCGACGACGCCTCGCTCGACGGGACCGGCGAGATCGTCGCCGGGCTCGCGGAGCAGAACCCGCGCATCCGGCTGCTGCGGTCGCACTACCCGGGCGGCTACGGCTACGCGGTGCGCGCCGGCCTGGACGTCTTCAGCGGCGACGCGGTCGCGATCGTGATGGGCGACGGCTCCGACGACCCGCGCGACCTCGTCCGCTACTTCGAGCTGATCGAGGAGGGCTACGACTGCGCGTTCGGCTCGCGGTTCGTGCGCGGCGGTCGCGTGCGCGAGTACCCGCGCGTGAAGCTCGCGATCAACCGGATCGTGAACCTCGGGATCCGGCTGCTCTTCCGCCACGGCTACGACGACACCACGAACGCGTTCAAGGCCTACCGCCGCGAGGTCATCGAGAACGTGCAGCCGCTCGTCTCACCGCACTTCAACCTCACGGTGGAGCTGCCCCTCAAGGCGGTGATCCGCGGGCACTCGTACGCGATCCTCCCGATCTCGTGGACGAACCGCGCCGCGGGGGAGTCGAAGCTCGCGCTGCGCGAGATGGGCTCGCGCTACACGTACATCGTGCTGCTCGCGTGGCTCGAGCACCACCTCTCGCGCGGCGACTACCGGCGGCCGGACTACCGCGACCACCGGCCGCGGGCCTCCGCCGCCGCGGGGCGCCGCAAGCGCAGCCGGCGACTGCACCGCGTCCGGTGAGCGCGGGCGCGACCGCCGAGCAGGCGCCGGAGCACGCAGCCGCGCCGCGCTGGCGCGGCATCGCCGCGATCGTCGTCTCGGTCGTCTCGCTCGCGGCGGTCGTCGTGTGGGCGAGCGGCCAGGAGACGCCGCGCTTCCCGACGGCGGCCGGGGACCTCGCGCTGCTCGCGCTCGCGATCGGCCTCTACGGGGCCGCCACCGTGGGACGCGGCTGGCGCTGGCACGCGATCCTGCGCCACGCGCACGTCGGTCACCGCGCGGTCGACGCCTACGCGCTCGTCCCGGTCGGCTACATGGGCAACGCGGTCCTGCCCGCGCGCGGCGGCGAGCTGCTGCGCATCTTCCTGCTCGCCGGGCGGTCGGACGCGCGCCGGCGCGAGGTGCTCGGCTCGATCCTGACCGAGCGGATCCTCGACGCGGTGACGCTGGCCGTGCTGTTCATCGCGCTCACGTTCGCCGGGATCGCGGGATCGCCGGTGGGGGAGCGGCCGGCGGTGCTCGCGCTGGCCGCGCTCGCGCTCGGCGTCGTGGCGCTCTTCGTCTACATGCGGCTCCGGCGCCGCGGGCGCTTCGACCGCTTCGCCGAGGTGGCCCGGCCCGTCCTCAAGGCGTCGCGGCCGCTGATCGGGCCGGTCGGCGTGCTGCTCGGCGGGGCGACGTTGGGCGTCTGGCTGCTCGAGGGCGTGATCTTCTGGCTCGTCGCGCAGTCGCTCGCGCTCGACATGTCGCTGGCCGAGGGATGCTCGCTGCTCGTGCTCACCGCGTTCATGTCGCTGATCCCCGCGGCGCCCGGCTACGTGGGGACCTTCGACGCCGCCGTGATCTTCGGCCTGAAGGCGCTCGACGTCACCGGCGGTCAGGCGGTCGCGTACGCGCTGCTCGTGCGGTTCGTCCTCTTCTTCCCGGTCACGATCGCGGGCCTGATCCTCCTCGTGACGCGCTACGGCGGGCTGCGCCAGCTCCGCCGCCGGCGGGCCGCGACGGCCTGACAGCTCGAAAATCCGTCGAGCCCCGCCCGAGTGGGCGCCCGGCCACGCGCGCGGGCGCCGATGAACGGCGGACCGCCGGATGCCAGCGCACGCCCACCCCCGCCCACGGAAGGGCCGCATCCTCGCAGCGGTCGCGCTCGTCGCGCTCGCGGCTCACGCCGCCCACGCCGGCCTCGGCCTCGGCGGGCCGCGACTCGACGCGCTGTTCGACGAGTGGCTCTACAACGGGCTGATGATCGGCGCGGCGTGCGCGTGCCTCCTGCGCGGCGTGCTGCGCCCGGCCGACCGCGCCGCCTGGCTGCTGCTCGGCGCCGGCGCCCTCGCCTGGTCGGCGGGCGACCTCTACTTCAGCCTCTTCCTCGCCGACGATCCCGGCGCGCCGCTGCCGTCGGTCAGCGACGCCCTCTTCCTCGCCTTCTATCCGGCGGCCTACGCGGCGCTGGCGCTGCTCGTGCGCCGCAACGTCCGCGCGTTCCACGCCAGCCTGTGGGTGGACGCGCTGCTGGGGGCGCTCGCCGTCAGCGCCGTCGCCGCCGCCCTGCTGTACGACGCGGTGCGCCCCGGGATCTTCGGCGACCGGTTCGAGACCGCGACGCTGCTCGCGTACCCGGTCGGCGACGTGCTGCTGCTCGCGCTGGTGACGGGACTGCTGGCGCTCAGCGGCTGGCGGCCCGGCGCGACGTGGGGGATCATCGGGGCCGCGCTCGCCCTCGGCGCCGCGGGCGACGCCGTCTACCTTCACCAGGCGGCGAGCGGGGGCTACGTCGAGGGCACGCTCCTCGACACGGTCTGGCCCGCCTCGCTGCTGCTGCTCGCCGTCGCCGCGTGGCGCGAGCCGCGCTTCAACCAGCCGAGCCCCGGCGGGCTGCGCATCCTGGCGATGCCCGCGCTGTTCGCGCTGATGGCGATGGGCCTGCTCGTCGCCGACCAGGTCGAGCGCCTCAACCCGCTCGCCGTCGGCCTCGCCTGCGCCACGATCGGCGCGCTGATCCTCCGCATGGCCGTGACGCTCGCCGAGAACATGAAGATGGTCGCCGCGAGCCGCGGCGAGGCGCTCACCGACGTCCTCACCGGCCTGGGCAACCGGCGCAAGCTCGTCGCCGACCTCCAGGCCGAGCTCGACGCCGCGGCGCAGGACGCGCCGCGGATCCTCGTCCTCTTCGACCTCGACGGGGTCAAGCGCTACAACGACAGCTACGGCCACCTCGCGGGCGACGCGCTGCTCGCGCGCCTCGGCCGCAAGCTGGCCTCGGCGGTCCGCCCCTTCGGCGAGGCCTACCGCCTCGGAGGCGACGAGTTCTGCGCGGTCGCCTCGGTGCCGGCGGAGCGGCTGGAGGAGCTGCTCGCCGCGGCCGCCGACGCGCTGCGCGAGTCGGGCGACGGGTTCGACGTCGAGAGCTCGTACGGCGCGGTCGCGCTGCCGCACGAGGCCGACACGCCGGCGCTCGCGATCCAGATCGCCGACCAGCGGATGTACGCGTGCAAGGAGGGGCGCATCTCGCGCGTGCGCCACCAGACCCGCCGCGCCCTGACCGGCACGCTCAACGCGGAGCTCGCCACCGCGGTCGGACGCAGGCTCGGCCTCGACGGCGAGGAGCTCGACGTCGTCGTCCGCGCTGCCGAGCTGCATGACGTCGGCAAGGCGGCGGTGCCCGACGCGATCCTCCGCAAGCCGGAGTCCCTCTCGGAGGAGGAGTGGGCGTTCGTGCGCCGTCACCCGGAGCTGGGGGAGCACATCCTCGGCAGCGCCGCCGCGATGCGCCCGGTCGCGCGGATCGTGCGCTCCACCAACGAGCGCTGGGACGGCAGCGGCTACCCGGACGGCCTCGCCGGCGAGAGCATCCCGGTCGGCGCGCGGATCGTCGCGGTGTGCACCGCGTACACGGCCATGACCGCCCATCGCCCGTACCGCCCGCAGCTCGACGCGGCGGGCGCCGAGCGCGAGCTGCGCGCGGGCGCGGGGACCCAGTTCGACCCGGCCGTCGTCGACGCGTTCCTGGAGGAGGTCCGCGACCGCGCGCGCCGCTCGTCCGCCGCCGCGCCGGACGACCGCCGCGGCCACGTGCGGCAGGTCGCGACCCAGCTGCGGCACGTCCTCGCCGCGACCGTGGCGCTGACGGCGCTCCTGGCGCTGCCGGCCGTGGCGACCGCCGCCGACTCGGCCGGCGTCAGCGGCGGCGTCCTGACCTACACGAGCGGCGCCGCCACCGTCGACACCGTCACGCTCAGCCCCGGCAGCAACGGGCTGCAGCTGCTCGCCGAGACGACGAGCCCGTCGGGCATCCTCGGCTCCGGCTGCACGTACGCCGACAGCTTCACGGCGGCCTGTGCCGGCGCGACCAGCGCCTCCGTCTCGACGCTCGACGGCGACGACAGCGTCCTCGTCGCCTCCGCGCTGCCGGTGACGATCTGGGGCGGCGCCGGCGACGACACGCTCACCGGTGGGCCGGCCGCCGACTCGATCGTCGGCGGCGACGGCGCGGACACGATCGAGGCC
>DASZDF010000603.1:0-10591 GCA_035942275.1 Solirubrobacteraceae bacterium
GGTCGACGCGCAGCGTCAGCCCGGCCCTCCCGGCCCGCGTGAGCGTGCGGACGCCGCGGGCGAGCGCGCGGCGGGCCGCGGCGGCGCGCGCGGTGGAGCCGGCCGTGAAGAGCTCGACCGTCAACCGTCCCGGGACCTCCACGTCGACCGGGACCCGGACCGACCCGTCCTGCAGCGTCCGCAGCCCGCCGCGGCGGAGCGTGCCGATCGCGGCCTGCCGCGTCTCGGCCACCGTCTCGACGACCTGCTCGGAGGGGACGACCGGCAGCGGCGGCGGGAGCGGCAGGGACGCCGGCTCCGGGGGCGGCGGCGCCGGCGGCGGCGGGGGGTCGGGCGGGGCGAGCACGCGGAACCCGCGCTTGACCTCGGTGCCCTGGTAGGCGCGGTCGGCCATGCCGACGATCTGCTGGTACTCGCCCGGCTCGACGGGGCCGAACGTGCCGGAGAAGCGACCGTCCTCGATCGGCAGCTCGGCGTACGGGTCCTTCCACCACTCCTGGTTGCCGAGGCGTCGCAGGTGGACGTAGACGTAGTCGAGGTCGCCCGGCTGGACGTCGACCGTCCCCGCGATCCTGACCATGCGCTCGTGGGACTCGTCCGGCGGCTGCTCGGCGACGGTGAAGACCGGATACCGGCCGTCGGCGATGCCGCGCCGGGTCGCGCCGCGGCTGCCGTCCGAGTACCGCTGCCAGACGGAGATGTCGTACTGCTCGCCGTGGACGAGCGGCTCGGCGTTCGGCGGATACCGCGCCATCCACATGCCGTAGTCGCTGTGGGCGTGCGTCTCCGCCATGAGGACGCCGTGGACGTCGCGGATCTGCACGGTGACCTCGCTGACGACCTCGCCGCTCACGTCGGTCCGGCCGCTCACCGTGGGCGTGATCGGCATGTACGTCTCCGGCCAGGTCACGCTGACGTTCGGACCCGGGTCCTCGGCCGCTGCGGGCGCGGGGGCGATGGCCGTCAGGAGCGCCGCCACCGCCAAGCCGAGAATCCGTCCTCTGGCCACTGCGATGCACGTTAGCGCGCAGGTCAACTGCGCGCGAGGATTCTCCGTCAGAGGGAGGAGTCGCCCGGCGAGCGGTCGAAACGGTCGCCGATGCCCGAAGCACGCCGAACCCTCGTCAAGTCGCCGCCCGAGCTGTGGGCGGAGATCTCCGACCCCGACTGCCTCGCCCGGCACCTCGAGGCCTTCGGCGAGATCCGGATCACCCGCCTCGACCCCGAGACCACCGTCGCCTGGGAGGGCGACCGCGCACGCGGCACGGTGGAGCTCGCGGGGTCGGGCTGGGGGACGAAGGTGACGCTGAAGGCCGAGCCGGTGGAGGTGGAGGAGGAGGCCGCGCTCCAGCAGCCGCTCGCGGCGGAGGAGCCCGAAGCCGAACCCCCTCCGCCGCCCGAGCCGGAGCCGGAGCCTCCGGCGGCGGCCGCTCCGCCGGAGCCGGAGCCGGAGCCCGAAGCCGCGGCCGCTCCGCCGGAGCCCCCTGCCGCGGCCCTTCCGCCGAAGCGGCGCGGTTTCTTCAAGCGGCTCTTCGGGCGAAGCGACGTGGAGGCGCCGCGCGAAGCGGTCGCTCCGCGCGAAGCGGTCGCGCCGCGGGAACCGGAGCCGGAAGTGGTCGCGGCGCCGGAGCCGGAAGTGGTCGCGGAGCCGGAGCCGGAAGTGGTCGCGGAGCCGGCGCCGGAGCCGGAAGCGGCCGCGGTCGAGGTCGACGCCGTCGAGGTTCCGGAGGGCTCCGAGGACATCCGCGTCTCGCGCATGGGCGAGGAGGAGGCGCAGGGCGTCCTGGACGGGGTCCTCGACGCCCTCGGCTCGGCGCACCACCGGCCGTTCAGTCGCTAGACCCGTTGCTCCTCCACGCGATCCGCGCCGCCTCGGAGCGGGTCGACACCCCGAGCTTCCGGTAGGCGTGCTCGAGGTGCTTCTGGATCGTCCGCGCGCTGAGCCCCATCTCCTCGGCGATGTCGCGGTTCGAGAGGCCTGACGCGACGCGGCGCACGACCGCCGCCTCGCGCTCGGTCAGGCCGTAGGCCGGCAGGTCCGCGGGCGGCAGCGCCGGCGCGAGCCCGACCTGCCGCAGCAGCGCCGTGTGCTCGAGCGCGTTGCGGTAGGCCTGGATGAGGTGCGGACGGGCGCGGGCGAGGAGATCGCGCTCGGTGTCGGAGAAGTCCTCGCTCTGCCGGCTCAGCACGATGGCCAGCATGTGCCCGGCCGGCGCGGGCAGCGAGAACGCGATCTGGTGCTCGATCCCGAGCGGCGCGTACAGCTCCCGGTACAACGCCAGCCCGTGGAACGTCTGCTGGTCGACGACGTCGGAGATCCGGGTCGGCGCGCCGTCGCCCGTGCGCTGCATGTGCTTGACGATCGGGTGCTCGTGCGCGTGCTTCGCGTAGACGTCGTAGAAGTGCAGCGGCACGGGCGGGACGGCGATGGAGACGACGTTCGGCTCCGGCCCCAGGGCGTTCAGCGACGCCCAGTCGGCGGGCACCGCCGCGCGCGCCGCGTCGAGGACCCGCGGCGCGAACGACTCGAGGTCGAGCACGGCGTACGCCTCCCCGACGAGGTCCAGCAGCGCGTCGCTGTCGACCGGCACCGGCCGACACTACGGGGTTCCGACGCGCCGCACCGAAACCCCGTGCGACAGAGCCGTTGGTAGGGTCGGCGCCGCCATGAGCCACCGGCAGAAGTCCCCCGAGACCTTCGAAGAACGGCTGTCGCAGCTCAACGAGCTGCGCGAGGCCGCGATCCACTCCAGCCCCGAGGCGGAGCAGAAGCAGCACGACCGCGGCAAGTACACCGCGCGCGAGCGCATCGAGAAGCTCCTCGACCCCGGCTCCTTCCAGGAGCTCGACACGTTCGTCCGCCACCGGACGACCGAGTTCGGGATGGACAAGAACAAGCCCTGGGGCGACGCGGTGGTCACCGGCCACGGCACGATCGACGGCCGCCGCGTGTGCGTCTTCAGCCAGGACTTCACCGTCTTCGGCGGCTCGCTCGGCGAGGTCATGGGCGAGAAGATGTGCAAGGTCATGGACCTGGCGGCGAAGATCGGCTGCCCGGTCATCGGCATCAACGACTCGGGCGGCGCGCGCATCCAGGAGGGCGTCGTCAGCCTCGGCGCCTACGGCGACGTCTTCGTCCGCAACGTCCGGTCGAGCGGGGTCATCCCGCAGATCAGCCTGATCATGGGCCCCTGCGCCGGCGGCGCCGTCTACTCCCCCGCGATGACCGACTTCATCATGATGGTGAAGGAGACCTCGCACATGTTCATCACCGGCCCCGACGTCATCAAGACCGTCACGGGCGAGGAGGTGGACTTCGAGTCGCTCGGCGGCGCGATGGCCCACAGCACGAAGTCGGGCGTCGCGCACTTCGCCGCCGACGACGAGGACCAGGCGCTCGAGGACACCCGCTACCTCCTGAGCTTCCTCCCCCAGAACAACCTCGAGACGCCCCCGCGCGTCATGCCGACCGACGACCCGCAGCGCCGCGACGAGGAGCTCAACCACGTCGTCCCCGCGCAGCCGAACAAGCCGTACGACATGCGCGACGTGATCCGCCTGATCGTCGACGATGGAGAATTCCTCGAGGTCCACGAGCACTACGCGAAGAACATCGTCTGCGGCTTCGCGCGCCTCGACGGCTACAGCGTCGGCGTCGTCGGCAACCAGCCGGCGCACATCGCGGGCGTGCTCGACATCGACTCCTCCCGCAAGGCCGCGCGCTTCGTGCGCACCTGCGACGCGTACAACATCCCGCTGCTGACGATGTGCGACGTCCCCGGCTTCCTCCCCGGCACGAGCCAGGAGTGGGGCGGGATCATCATGCACGGCGCGAAGCTGCTGTACGCGTACACCGAGGCGACGGTCCCGAAGATCACCGTCATCACGCGCAAGGCGTACGGCGGCGCCTACGACGTCATGGCGTCCAAGCACATGCTCGCCGACTTCAACTTCGCCTGGCCGCAGGCGGAGGTCGCGGTGATGGGACCGGAGGGCGCGGTCAACATCATCTACCGCCGCGACATCGCGAAGTCGCCGACGCCCGACGAGCGCCGCCAGAAGCTGATCGACGACTACAAGGCGCGCTTCGCCAACCCGTACACGGCGGCCGAGCGCGGCTACGTCGACGACGTGATCACGCCCAGCGAGACCCGGCCGAAGGTGATCACCGCGCTGCACACGCTGCTGACCAAGCGCGAGCCCGGGCCGAAGCGCAAGCACGGGAACATCCCGCTGTGAGCACCGCCGGCCGGCTGCTCCTCGCGACCGCGGCCGCCCTCGTCCTCGCGGCCGCGCCCGCGCACGCCTTCGAGGCCAAGGTCGCCACCGCCGCGCCCGCCGACCCGAAGGCGGGGCAGCACAGCGACGTCAAGCTGCGCATCGAGCTGTCGGGCGGCCAGGTCCGCGACGTCGACATCCACTTCCCGCCCGGCCTCGTCGGCGACCCCAACGCGACCGACCGCTGCACCCACGCGCAGTTCGAGTCGACCTCCTGCCCGCCGGCGACGAAGGTCGGCACGAGCACGACGCAGGCGACGCTCCTCGGCGTGCCGCAGACGCTCCAGGGCGAGATCTTCAACATGCAGCCGCGCGGCGCGGAGCCGGCCCGCCTGGGGATCGTCATCCGCCCCCCGATGGGCCAGCCGATCCGGCTCGAGTCGCCGGTCACGTCGCGCACCACCGACGGCGGCCTCGACTCGACGCTGCGCGACATCCCGAACAAGTTCCAGGGCGTCGACATCACGATCACCGCGCTCGACGTCACCCTGCTCGGGACCGCGCCGACGGGGAAGTCGTTCATGCAGAACCCGACGAGCTGCGGGCGCGCCGAGACCGCCGTCGAGGTGCGCTCCTACACCGACGAGCGCGCCCAGGCGCGCGGCGGCTACGACTCGACGAACTGCCTCGACCTGCCGTTCAGGCCGACGTTCGAGGCCGTCGCCGGTGCCCCCGGCCAGACAGCGCGGCGCGCCAACCCGCCGTTCACGACCGTCGTCGGGCAGTCGCCGGGCGAGGCGAACGTCAAGCGCGTCGCGGTCGCGCTGCCCACCGCGCTCGCGGTGGCGGCCGAGCGGCTCAACCGCGCCTGCCCGCAGGCGCGCTTCGAGGCGGGGACGTGCGACGCGCTCGCGCGCGTCGGCGAGGCCACGGCGCTCACGCCGCGGCTGCCCGCGCCGCGGCAGGGCCCCGTCCTCTTCGTCGAGGGCGCCGGGCTGCCGGACATCGTGCTCCAGCTCACCGGGCCCCTCAGCCTGACCCTCCGCGGGCGCAACGAGTTCACGCCGACGGGCCAGGTCACGACGTTCGAGGGCATCCCCGACGTGCCGCTCAGCCGCTTCGAACTGCGGTTCCTCGGCGGCTTCGAGGGGCTGCTCGTCGCGTCGCGCGACCTCTGCCAGGGCGAGGCGCCACAGGTCACCGCGCGCTTCACCTCGCACGCCGGCGGCGAGAGCACGGTGACCGTGCCGACGCGCATCGAGGGCTGCGGCGCCGGCGGGCCGGCCACGCCGATCGCGCCGACGCTGCTCCCCCGCCCGAAGATCTCCGTGAAGCTGGGGGCGGTGCGGCGGGGACGGCCGTCGCTGCGCCTGCGCGTCGACGCCCTCACGCAGCGCGTCCGGCGCGTGCGCCTGAACCTCCCGAGGGGCATGAGGCTCCACCCGCGGACGCGGCTGCGGGGCGCGACGGCGCGGTCGAAGCGGCACGCGATCGAGATCCCGACGCGCAGCGGTGGCACCCGGACCGTCGGCCTGACGCTGCGCAGCGGCACGCTGACGGTCGCGCGGCGGCTGCGGCGGGCCAAGCGCCTGCGGTTCACGGTCGTCGTCACGGAGACGAGCGGCCGGCGCACGACGCGGCGCGTCACCGCCCGCCCCGGCCGGTAGCGCCCAGGGGCGGCGGGTAGCCTGCCTCGCGTGGCCGGCGAGCAGCAGCACGAGCCCGACGTCCCGGACCTCGTCCGGAAGATGCGCGCGTACAAGGAGCGCCACGTCCAGCGTCCGAAGCCGATCCGCTGGCTGTTCGTCGCGGTCGGGTTCACGGTGCTGCTCGGCGGCCTCGCGATGCTCGTCCTGCCCGGGCCCGCGCTCGCGGTCATCCCGATCGGGCTGTTCCTGCTCGCGCTCGAGTTCCAGTGGGCGGAGACCTGGCTCGAGCGCTCGATCCACCAGGCCGACCGGGCGAAGCAGAGGGCCGCGGAGACGTCCACGCTCACCCGGGTGGTCACCGTCGGCGGCACGGTGCTGGCCGTCGCGGGCTTCGCCGCCTGGGCGCTGATCGGGGACATCCCGGTCCTGCCCGTCTGACGCCTTGTAGGCTCGGCGCATGTCCCTCCCCCGCTTCCGGCGCGTGGCCGCTGCCGCCGTCGCCGCCGCCTCCCTGACCGCGATCGTGCCCGCCTCCGCGCCCGCCAAGGCGCAGGACCTCAAGGTCATGGTCCGCAACGTCTATCTCGGCGCCGACCTGATCCCGCTCGCGACCGCGCAGTCGCGCGAGGAGTTCGAGCGCAACGCCGCGGCGCGCTACCAGACCGTCCTGCGCAACGACTTCGCGTCGCGCGCGAAGGCGCTCGCGGCGGAGATCCGCGTCCAGAGGCCGGACCTCATCGGCGTGCAGGAGGCCGCGATCTGGCGCACCGGCCCGAAGGACGGCTCCGCGACGAGCGCCAACGACGTCGCGTACGACTCGACCGAGGTGCTGCTCAAGGAGCTGGCCAGCCGGGGGACGCCCTACCGCGTCGTCCGCGGCCGCGACTGGTTCGACCTCGAGGCCTCCACGACCGACCAGGACGTCCGGCTGACCCAGCGCGACGTCATCCTCGTCCGCCGCGGCTCGAAGGTGAAGCTCGGCCGCTCGTTCTCCGGCGGCTTCACGCAGCACTTCGACCCGCCGACGATCAACGGGCCCGCGCCGCAGCTGCGCGGCTGGGTCGGCGTCGACGGCACGCTCGCGCGCCGGAGCTTCCGGTTCGTGACGACGCACCTCGAGGCCTACAGCCCCGACATCGCGCAGCAGCAGATGGAGCAGATGCTGAAGCCCGGCGGCGTCCTCGCGTCGAAGCGGCGCCAGTCGATCCTCGTCGGCGACTTCAACTCGGCGCCGGGCGCGAACGCGAACGACCGCGGCACGTCGCGCGACGCGAGCGCGTACTACGCGGCGATCGACGCCGGCTTCGTCAACCCGCTGCCGCTCCGCGCGACGTGCTGCTTCGCCGAGGACCTCCACGCCACGACGGAGAGCCTCGAGACGTGGATCGACCACATCGTCGTGCGGCCGCGGGTCCGGGCGCTGCGCTCGGGGATCGTCGGGACGCGGCAGATCGGCGGGCTGTACCCGTCCGACCACGCCGGCATCTACGCGACGCTGCGCCTGCGCTGATGGTGCGCGCCGCCGTCGTGACGGCGCTGGGGCTGCTCGCCGCGGCGCCCGGCGCCGCCGCGGCGGCGACGCCCCAGATCCACGCCCACCGCGGCGGCACGTTCGTCGCCGGGAAGGCGACGTACGCCGAGAACACGCTGCCCGCGTTCCGCGGCTCGGCGAAGCGCGGGTTCGTGCTCGAGATGGACACGCGGGTGGCGCAGGACGGCGTCGTCGTGATGCACGACCCGACGCTCGAGCGGACGACCGGCTGCGACGGCAGGACGTCGGAGATGACGCTCGCCGCGATCGCGGCGTGCCCGTCGGACATCGTCGGCACGCCCGGCAGCGGGCTCGGCTCGCGCGTCGAGGAGGACGGGCCGTCGATCCCCACGCTCGAGCGGGCGCTCGCGCTGGCCAAGGAGCTGGGCGCGACGGTCAACGTCGAGCTGAACGACTTCGATCCCGAGGGCGTGGCCGCCGGCCGCGTCCTCGACGTCATCGCCGCGGCGGGCCTGCCGAAGCGGCGCCTGATCGTGCAGAGCTTCTTCCCGCCGAACCTCGCGCTCGCGAAGCAGCGGCTGCCCGGGGTCGCGCTGGCCGTCCTGACGCTGAAGGTGGGCGAGGGCAGCGCGATCGCCGCCGCGAGGCAGGCCGGGGCGAAGTGGGTCTCGCCGGAGTGGCCGGTCTCGCGCGGGTTCGTGCGGCGCGCGCACGCCGCCGGCCGCAAGGTCGTGCCGCACACGCTCGACACGCGCGCGACGGTGCGGGCCGCCCAGAAGGCCGGCGTCGACGCGCTCATCACGGACGACCCGGTGATGGCGCGCCGCGCGCTCAGACGGCGCTAGAGGTCGACCGTCTGGGCCTCGACGTCGCCGGCGCGGTAGGCAGCGAGCGCCGCGGCGGCGACGGCGAGGTCCTGGATCGCCAAGCCGGTCGAGTCGAACAGCGTGACCGCCTCGGGGCCGGGGCGGCCGGCGGCCTCGCCGGTCAGCACGGCGCCGAGGTCGGTGACCTGCTCCCGGGCGACCATGCCGGCCTCGACCGCGGCCGTCAGCTCGCCGCCGTGCGACGCCTGCGCCCACTCGTCGCAGAAGAGCGCGCACGACGCGACCGCGCCGACCGTGGCCTCGGCCTTGCCCGGGCCGTCGGCGCCGAGCATGTTGAGGTGCAGCCCGGCGTGGAGGTCGCCGATCTCGACGACGTGCTCGTGGCCGGGGGTGACGCAGCAGACGACGTCCTGCGCGAGCGCGTCGGCCTTCGTCCCCGCCGACCAGCCCAGCTCGGCGGCGAGCGCCTCGGCCCGCCCCGTGTCCGGGTCGAAGCAGACGCCGGGCCCGTAGCCCGCGGCGGCGAGGCAGCGCGCGGCCCAGGCCCCGTGCAGCCCGCTGCCGACGATCCCCGCGGAGCGCCCGGCGGCCAGCGCGTCGGCCGCCACCGCCGCCACTGCCCCGGTGCGCAGGGCGGTCACCGCGCCGGCGTCCATGAGCGCGAGCGGCTCGGACGTCGTCGCGTCGGAGACGACGAGCAGCCCGATGACGGTGGGCAGCCCGCGCGCCGGGTTCGAAGGGAACGACGAGATCCACTTCAGGATCGCCAGGTCGCCGCCGCGCGCCGGCATCGCCCGGAAGTCGCCGTGCGGCGGGCTCTCGAGGTAGACCTTCGCCGGCATGACCCACTCGCCGCGGCGGTGGTGCACGAACGCCTCGCGGGTGGCGTCGATGGCCGCCTCCGCGGAGACGGCGGCGAGCACGGCGTCGCGGTCGAGGACGGGCAGCGGGGGCAGGCGGCGCACGCTATACGCTGCGGCGCGGTGCCCAACCGCCGCCCGCAGCTCGAGATTGTCGCCCCCGGCGCGTCGCCGGCCGAGGCCGCGGCGATCGTCGCCGCCCTCGAGCAGTTCATGCGCGACACCGCTCCCGTGCCGGCGCCGGTCGAGGACGCGCCGAATCCCTGGTTCCGGCAGGGCCTGCTCGAGTCGATCGAGCGCGAGCCTCCGCAGGTCTGGTAGGCGCCCCGCCCCTCGGGGTACGGCCCCTCTCGGCAACGTCCGCGAGCAGAGGAGTCGATCAGTGTCCGATCACGTCACCGACGGCGTCATCAAGGTCATCGACATCATCGGCGTGTCGTCCGAGTCGTTCTCGGCCGCCGTGCGCAACGCCGTCTCGGAGGCGTCGAAGACGATCCGCGGGATCACCGGCGTCGACGTCATCCAGAGCTCGGCGAAGGTGAAGGACGGCAACATCACGGAGTACCACGTGCACGTGAAGATCGCGTTCGCGCTGGAGCGCTAGGGACGAGCCCGTACCATCGGCGGCGTGGAGCGCGACATCGAGCCCCGCGCCGCCGACGCGCTCGTCCGGCAGGGCGCCCTGGCCGTGGACGTCCGGGAGCCGGCCGAGCTGGTCGAGGACGGCCGCATCGAGGGTGCCCTCCACGTCCCGCTCGGGGACCTCGCGCAGCGGGCCGAGGAGCTGCCGCGCGACCGCACCCTCGTGATGATCTGCCGCTCCGGCACGCGGTCGGCGATGGCCACCGAGGCGCTCCGCGCTTCCGGCTACGACGCCTACAACGTCGACGGCGGGATCCTGCGCTGGGAGCGGGACGGGCTTCCCGTCGCCAGAAATCCCTGAATCCGGGTCGGACTTCACTCTGTATAGTGCCCCCGCATGGCCACCGACACCAGCGGCCGCAAGGGCACGCTCGCGAACCCCGAGGTGTACGAGAACGTCCCGGGGCACGTCATCCCCATCCTCGAGCGCGAGTTCGACGACTTCGACACCGAGGCGCGGCAGTTCCTCGACGGCGGCACGCCGGAGGACGAGTTCATCAAGTTCCGGCTGAAGCAGGGCGTCTACGGCCAGCGCCAGCCCGACGTCCAGATGATCCGCGTGAAGCTCCCCTTCGGCGGCGTCACGCCGGAGCAGATGGAGGCCTTCGCGGACGCGATCGAGAAGTACGCGCCGTTGAACAAGGGCCACATCACGACGCGGCAGAACATCCAGGTCCACCACGTCCCGCTGACGGACGCCGCGGAGTTCATCCGGATGATCGGCGAGGTCAACCTCTCGAGCCGCGAGGGCTGCGGCAACACGATGCGCAACGTCACCGGCGACCCGTGGGCGGGCGTCAGCGAGGGCGAGCTGTTCGACCCGACGCCGTACGCGGGCGCGTACGTCCGCTACTTCGTGCGCCACCCGACGACGCAGGGCATGCCGCGCAAGGTCAAGACCGC
>DASZDF010000604.1:0-5958 GCA_035942275.1 Solirubrobacteraceae bacterium
ATACCGAGCCGCCCGGTGGGGAGGACCCGCCGCCGTCTGACACCGAGCCGCCCGGCGGCGAGGACCCGCCGCCGACCGAACCCGATGACGATCCCGCTCCGGCCCCGCCCGCCGCGGCGGATCCCGCCGCCGCGACGGACGCCGGCACCGTCGCGACCTCGGAGTCGTCCGCTTCGGCCCCGCCGCCCGCCGAGCCCGCTCCTCCGCCCGCACCTCCCGCGCCGCCGGCCGGCCCACTCGCGCCCGTCGTCGCGCACGCGATCGCCGACGTCGTCCCCGCGGCGGCCGGTCGCCTCCGGCTGGACTCGCGGACCGTCCGTATCGACCGCAGGCGCACGGTCCGCGTGCGCCTCGGCTGCGCGATCGCGCAGTGCACCGCCCGCGTCGTGCTCCGCGCGAACGGAAGGACGGTGGCGGCTCGCCGCGTCGTCCTGCCGCGCGGCGCGGCGCGCTGGGTCTCGCTCGGCACGCTTCGCCCCACCGCCGTGCGGCGGCTCGTCGTCCACGCGGGCGCGGCGCGCCTCGGGACGGTTCAGATCAGCCGCTCGAGCATCCAGCGCGACGCGGCGAGGACGCGCTCGACCGGGTAGCGCTCGGGGTCGGTCAGCACGAGCCGCACCCCCTCGTCGGCGAGCGTGGAGAGCATCCGCGCCGCGAGCTCCGGATCCGGCACCGACCGCTCGCCGAGCACCGGGCCGACCGCCGTCGCCAGCGCGGCGATCGCCTCCGCCCGGCCCGCTGCGATGTGCGCGCGGAGCGACTCCGGCGCGCCCTCGGGCGGCATCAGGACGAGCCGCCACGTGTCCGGGTCGGCCTGCGCGGCCTCGAGGTACCGGCGCTGGGCGTCGAGCAGCGCGCCCCGCGCGTCGCCGGGCGCGATCTTCGTGGGGACCACGGCCTCGAGCTGCGCGCGCGACCGCGCGACCTCGCGCTCCACGAGCGCCTCGAGCAGGCCGTTGAGGTCGCGGAAGTGGTCGTAGACGATCGGCCGGCTGATGCCCGCGGCGCGCGCGACCGCGTCGATCGAGACGGCGTGGAAGCCGCGGCGCACGGCGATCCCCTTCGTCGCGTCGAGGATCTGCTCGCGTCGCGCGGCGGCCGGAAGTCGTGTGCCGGTGCTCACAGCGTTTAGCCTACACCACTGTAGGTTACACTTCTGTAGGGAGCACCGGAACGGGAGAGACAGCTGTGATCGAGCACGACATCGTCATCATCGGAAGCGGGTTCTCGGGGCTGGGGATGGCGATCCGCCTCAAGGAGGCCGGGTTCGACGACTTCGTCCTCCTCGAGCGCGGCGATGACGTCGGCGGGACGTGGCACTTCAACACGTACCCGGGCTGCGCCTGCGACGTGCCGTCGCACCTCTACTCGTTCTCGTTCGCCCCGAACCCGGCCTGGACGCAGACCTACTCGCCGCAGCAGGAGATCGGCGCGTACCTCAAGCGCCTCGCCGACGACTACGGCATCCGCCCGCACGTGCGGCTGAACACCGAGGTCACCGACGCTGCGTACGACGAGGACGCCCAGCGCTGGACGGTCGAGACGAGCGAGGGCGCCTACAGCGGCCGCGTCCTCGTGGCCGCGCAGGGCGGTCTGTCGGAGCCGCGCATCCCGGACATCCCCGGCGTCGAGACCTTCGAGGGCGCGACGTTCCACTCCGCCCGCTGGGACCACGACTTCGACCCCCGCGGCAAGCGCGTCGCGGCGGTGGGCACCGGCGCCTCGGCGATCCAGTTCGTCCCGTCGATCCAGCCGCTCGTCGACCAGCTCTACGTCATCCAGCGCACGCCGCCGTGGATCATGCCCCACACCAACCGGGCGACCACGCGCTTCGAGCGCCGGCTGTACCGCGCGCTGCCGGCGGCGCAGAAGGCCGTGCGGGCGGGCGTCTACGCGGGGCGGGAGCTGTTCGTCCTCGGCTTCGTGAAGAACCCGAGGCTGATGGCGGTCGCCGAGAAGATCGCGCGCAAGCACATGCGCGACCAGATCAGCGATCCGGAGCTGCTCGCGAAGGTGACGCCCGACTACACGATCGGCTGCAAGCGGATCCTGCCCTCGAACAAGTGGTATCCGGCGCTCGGGCAGCCGAACGTCGACGTGCTGACCGGCGGCGTCGCGGAGATCCGGCGCAACTCGATCGTCGCCGGCGACGGGTCCGAGCGCGAGGTCGACGCGATCGTCTTCGGCACCGGCTTCCAGGTCGCCGACATGCCGGTCGGCCGCTTCGTGCGCGGGCGCGGCGGGCGCACGCTCGACGACGTCTGGAAGGGCAGCCCGCGCGCCTACCTCGGCACGACGGTACCCGGCTTCCCCAACCTCTTCCTCATGACCGGCCCGAACACGGGCCTCGGCCACAGCTCGATGGTCTACATGATCGAGTCGCAGGTCGCGCACGTGATCGGCGCGCTGAAGGCGATGCGCGCGGCGGGCGCGGCGACGGTCGAGGTCCGGCCGGAGGTGGTCGAGGCGTTCAACGCCGACCTCGACGCGCGGATGGACCGGACCGTCTGGAACAGCGGCTGCGCGAGCTGGTACATCGACGCGACCGGCCGCAACGCGACGCTGTGGCCCGACTGGACGTGGCAGTTCCGCCGGCGCCTCGCACGCTTTGACGCGAGCGACTTCGTCCTCGAGCAGCCGGCGCGCGAGCGCGAGCCGGTGGCGGCATGAGCGCCCGGGTCCTCATCACCGGCGCGGCGAGCGGGATCGGCGCCGCCGCCGCGGCCGCGCTGCGTGCTCGCGTCGCGCGCGTCGTCGGGCTCGATCTCCACGCCGGCGAGGAGATCATCGCGTGCGACGTACGTGACCAGGAGGCGGTCGATCGAGCGGTGGCCGAGGCGATCGAGCGGCTCGGCGGCCTCGACGTCCTCGTCAACAACGCAGGCGTCGGGACGCCGCAGAGCGCCGGCCTCCCGCCGGACGAGGCGACTCTCGCGGTCCTCGACGTCAACCTGATCGCGCCGTGGCGGGTCACCGCGGCCGCGCTCCCGGCGCTCCGCGAGTCGCGCGGGCGGGTCATCAACGTCGCCTCCGGCCTCGCCCACCTGGCCGTCCCGTTCGCGCCGGCGTACTGCATGAGCAAGCGCGGCCTGACCGCGTACTCGGATGCCCTGCGCCTCGAGCACGGCGACGCGATCACCGTGACGACCGTCTACCCCGGCTACATCCGCACGCCGATCCACGACGCCTCGAAGGCCGCCGGGATCGCGCTGGAGGGCGCCGTGCCCGCCGAGCAGATCGAGGACGCGGCGGACGCCCTCGTCCGGGCCGCGCTCGGCCCGCCCGTCCGCGACCTGGCGACGACCCGCGCCGGCGCGGTGCAGTACGCGCTTGCGCGCCGCGCGCCCCGGCGCCTCCTCGACCGCCTCACGCTCGGCCGCTTCCGGACGCTCGCGAGGCGCGGCCACTTCGGCGAGTCGACGCTCGCCCGCGAGTTCGTCGCGCGCTCGCAGGTACCGTAGTCGCACCCGTGCTCGAGCTCGCCACCCCTGCCGCCGTCGCCGGCGGCGTCCAGTCGGAGGCCGGACGCCTGCGCTGCGTCCTCTTGCACCGCCCGGGTGACGAGCTGTCGCGCATCACGCCGCAGAACATGCACGAGCTGCTGTTCGACGACGTGCCGTGGCCCGAGCGGGCGCGCGAGGAGCACGACTCGTTCGCGGCGGTCCTGAGCGAGCGGGGCGTCTTGGTCGTCCAGCTCGGATCGCTGCTGGAGGACGTGCTCGCCATCGACGCCGCGCGCGACGAGCTGCTCGACGAGACCGCGCTCGCCTCGGTCTGCGGCCCGGTCACGCGGGCGCTGCTGCGCGAGTGGCTGGGGGAGCAGACGCCGGCGGCGCTCGCGCGGATGCTCGTGGCCGGCCTGACGTTCGCGGAGCTGCCCTTCGCGCAGGAGACGCTTGCCGCGCGTGCGGGCGGTCCGGACGCGTTCGCGCTCGCGCCGCTCCCCAACCAGCTCTTCACCCGCGACAGCTCCGCGTGGGTGCGCGAGAGCGTGTGCATCGCCCGCATGCGGCTGCCGGCGCGCCGCCGCGAGACGCTGCACCTCCAGGCGATCTACCGCCACCACCCGATCTTCGGCACGCCCGCCACGCCGGCCATCGTCGAGCCGCGCTGGACGGTGGAGGGAGGGGACATGCTCGTCCCCGCGTCCGGCAAGGTCATCGTCGGGATGGGCGAGCGGACGCCGCCCGCCGAGGTCGAGGCGATGGCGACGCACCTGCTCGCGCAGGGCATCGCCGACGAGATCCTCGCGGTCGAGCTGCCCGTCGACCGGACGATGATGCACCTCGACACGGTGATGACGTTCTTCGACCACGACGGCGTGATCGCGCACCCGCACGCCGAGACGTTCCTCAAGCCGTGGCGGCTGCGCCTGACGCCCGGCGGCCTGACGGCGGAGAGCGGCGGCACCTTCCGCGACGCGCTCTCCGACCTCCTCGGGACGCCCGTCCGCTGGCTGCACGCGCCGCCCGGCGAGCTCCAGGCGCAGCGCGAGCAGTGGAGCGACGCGCACAACGTCCTCGCCGTCCGCCCCGGCGTCGTCATCGCCTACGACCGCAACTCACGCACGAACGAGCTCCTCGCGCAGTCGGGGGTGGAGGTCCTCCCGATCCCCGGCGGCGAGCTCGGCCGCGGGCGCGGCGGGCCGCGCTGCATGTCGTGCCCGGTCGCGCGGGAGGCCGGCGCGTAGGCCATGGCGCACGCCGGCCAGGAGATCGAGGGCCGGGACGGCTTCCGCCTGCGCCTCGTCCGCACCGGCGCCGAGACCGGCGGCGAGCTGCTCGAGATGGAGGCGACGTACGGCGGGACGAACTGGCTGCCGCCCGAGCACCTCCATCCGCGGCAGGACGAGCGCTTCGAGGTCCTGGAGGGAACCGTGCGCGCGATCGTCGGCGGCGTCGAGCGGACGTACACCGCCGGCGAGGCGTTCGACGTCGCGGCCGGGACGCCGCACCAGATGGCCGCGGAGGGGCCGGCGAGGATGCGGTGGGAGGTCCGGCCGGCGCTCCGCACCGCCGAGCTCTTCGAGCGCCTGCACGCGGGGCCGGGCGACGAGGACGGCGCGGCGTGGGGAGCCGCGCTGTTCGCCGAGTTCGCCGAGGAGCTCCGCCTGACGTGAGGGTCCTGGTGCTCGGGGGCACCGCGTGGCTCGGGCGGGAGGTGGCGCGGCAGGCGCTCGAGCGCGGGCACGCGGTGACGTGCCTGGCGCGGGGCGAGAGCGGGGAGGTGCCGCCGGGCGCGAGCCTCGTCGCCGCCGACCGGAGCGGATCGCGCCCCTACGACCGCGTCTCCGCGGAGGAGTGGGACGCGGTGGTCGAGGTGTCGTGGCAGCCGCGCTTCGTGCGCGAGGCGCTCTCGGCTCTCGGCGGTCGGGCGCAGCACTGGACCTATGTCTCGTCGGCCAGCGTCTACGCGTCGCAGGCCGAGCCCGGCGCCGACGAGACCGCCGAGCTGCTGCCCGCGACCGACCACGACGAGGTCGACCGCGAGGAGTACGGGCCCGCGAAGGCGGCGTGCGAGGAGGCGTCCGCCCGCGTGGTCGGCGATCGCCTGCTCGTCGCCCGCGCTGGGCTCATCGGCGGCCCCGGCGACCACACGGCCCGGTCGGGCTACTGGGTGGCCCGTGCCGCGCGGGATCCGGAGGGGCCGATGCTGGTCCCGGCGACGCCCGACCTCCCGGTGCAGGTCATTGACGTCCGCGACCTCGCGGCGTGGCTGCTCGACGCCGCGGCCGCCGGGACCGCCGGCACCTTCAACGCGGTCGGGCCGACCGAGCCGTTCGCGCAGTGGATCGAGGACTCGAGGACGGTCGGCGGCCACCGCGGCCAGGTCGTCACCGCGCCTTCGGACTGGCTGCTCGAGCAGGGCGTCGAGGAGTACATGGGGCCCGGGTCGCTGCCGCTGTGGCTCGCGTCACCGGGGTGGGAGGGCTTCTCGGCGCGCGACGGCAGCCGGGCC
>DASZDF010000605.1:0-2075 GCA_035942275.1 Solirubrobacteraceae bacterium
AGCGTCGCGTCGCCGCCGTCGAGCGGGACGCGGTGGCGGGTCAGCGTGACCGGCGGCAGCTCGGCCCCGGCGCGGATCCGGTCGAGGTAGAGCAGGTCGATGATGCTCGCGTCGTCGTACGTCGCCGCGTCGAGCATCAGCTCGCCGTCGCGCTCGAACGCGTTGACGTGGTGGAAGGCGAAGGCCGGGGGGCCCTGCACCCGCGCGCGCACGCTGCCGTCGGCGCGGTCGATCACGGTGTACCGGGTGCCGCGCTCGGGCTCCCACTTGTAGTTCTCGATGAACGGCCGCCCGCCGAGCGCGAGCTTGATGGGGTTGACGGTCAGCGGCCACTCGGTCAGCACCGCGTAGCGCTCGGTCAGCGCGAAGCTGTGCATGTACGAGGGCCGGTCCACGGGGACGTCCGCGATCACCCGCAGCTCCCCGTCCGGCTTGACGGCGTAGAGGCGGTAGCGGTTTCGCGGGCCGAGGTGCGCCGCATAGCTGAGGAGCTCTCCGTCCGCGTAGTGCGGGTGCGCGATCGTGATGACGCCGGGGATCTCCTTCGCCCAGCCGGTGACGCCGAGCGTCTCCAGCGTGTCGGGATCGAAGGCCACCGGCATCGGCGTCTCGGTCAGCGCGAGCGTCTCGCCGCCGAAGCGCACGACGTTGACGGACCCGTTGTCGGTCAGCTTTGGCGAGAACGCCGCCTGCGCGCGGCCGAAGATCGAGCGGCAGGGGTCGCTCGCGAACTCCGAGTAGCCGATCTCGCCCGTGCGCTCGGCGTGCTCGAACGCCTTGCTGCGCAGGAACCGGTTGGAGTACGTGACCCGCCCGTCGCCGAACGCGAAGCTGTGCAGCATCGCGAGGCCGTCGAACCAGTGGCGCAGCGAGCGCCCGCCGACCTCGAACCGCGCCGGCCCGGTGCGGACGAGCGACCCCGTCAGCCACGCCGGCAGCTCGCCCTCGACCGCCAGCGCGACGCGGTCGACCTCGTTCTGGAGCGACCGGAAACCGATCGCGTGCTCCGTCGTCTCCCGCTGTGCCAGCATGCCCGCTCCCCTTCGACCGTCTCCACCCGACGGAGCAGACCATACCGTCTATTCTGGACGATGCAAGATGAGTGTGCCCAGGCTCACACCCGTGTCGTACATGGTGCTCGGCCTGATCGAGAACGCCGGCGAGGCCACGCCGTACCAGCTCAAGGCCTTCGCGGCGCAGAGCGTGGGCAACTTCTGGTCGATCCAGCACGCGCAGCTCTACACGGAGTCGGAGCGCCTCGCGAAGGCGGGGCTGCTCGACGAGCATCGCGAGGAGGGCGGGCGGCGGCGCAGGACCTACGCGCTCACCGAGGCGGGGCGCGCGGCGCTGGCGGAGTGGCGCGCGGCGCCCGCGACCGAGCTCGGCGAGCTGCGCAGCCTCGGCCTGCTCCAGCTCTTCTTCGGCGCGGAGAAGGGACCGCTCGCGCGCGCGCAGCTCGAGTCCCACGGCCGCAAGCTCGCCGAGTACGAGCAGCTCCACGCCGCCGCGGCCGACTGGCTGCCGGAGGGGCAGCGGCTCGCGCTCGAGGCGGGCATCGCTCACGAGCGGGAGTGGTTGCGCTTCTGGCGTGCGGTGGGCGACAATCAGAGCTGAGTGGAGGCGACCCTGAACGAGGCGGAGCTGCGCCGCTACCTGCAGCGCATCGGTGACCGCTGGCCCCTCGACCGCGCGATCGTCGGCGGCGCGCGCGTCGCCGACGCCCGGGGCGCGCTGCCGCAGCGCGAGCGCGGGCCCGAGTGGGTCGTGCTCCTCGTCTCCGAGGCCTTCGACGGCGTGCCGTGGCTCGAGCGCGTCTACCAGGCCGGCTCGCTGTGGGACGCGTCGGAGATGGGCGCCCCCGCCGACGTGCACTGCTACACGCCCGGCGAGTTCGAGCGGAAGGTCGAGTCGCTGCAGCTCGTGCGCCTGACGGCGCGCTACGGCCTCGACCTGCTCGCCGCGCCCGCCTAGAGGCTCGTCGCGGCATGTACCACGCGCTCGTGCGCAGACGCACTGCGGCGACGTTCGAGCGGCTGAGCCGGGGCGAGTGGGAGACGATCGTCGAAGACCTCGCC
>DASZDF010000606.1:0-5171 GCA_035942275.1 Solirubrobacteraceae bacterium
GTCGCGGAGGTCGAACCAGCCGGGCGTCGCGGTCCCGTCCGGCAGGTCGACGGTGTGGTACCAGCGGGTCAGGACCGGATCAACGCCAGGACTTCGTCCCGCCGCCTCTCCATGTCCTCACGGGAGACGAGCGATTCGAGGTTGAGCCGCAGCAGCGGCTCGGTGTTCGACGGCCGGACGTTGAAGTGCCAGTCGTCGTAGTCGACCGAGACGCCGTCGAGGTGGTCGAGGCGCGCGTCGGAGAAGCGCTCCTCGATCTCCTTCATCTTCGCCTCGCCGTCGGCGACGGTGGAGTTGATCTCCCCCGAGATGAAGTACTTGGAGCGGTACTGCCCGACCAGCTCCGACAGCCTCTTCCCCTCGACCGACAGCTTCTCGAGGACGAGCAGGGCGGGGACGGTGCCCGAGTCCGCGTTGTAGAAGTCCCGGAAGTAGTAGTGCCCCGAGACCTCGCCACCGAAGATCGCGCCCTCGTCGCGCATCCGCGTCTTGAAGAACGCGTGCCCGACGCGGTTGACGTGCGCGCTGCCCCCCGCGCCCTCGACGACGTGCGGCACGGCGCGCGACGCGCGGACGTCGTAGAGGATCGCCGCCCCCTGCTTCTTCGCGAGGAGGTGCTCGGCCAGGATCGCGGTGAGGAAGTCGCCGTCGACGAACGAGCCGCCGTCGTCGATGAAGAAGCAGCGGTCGGCGTCGCCGTCCCAGGCGATGCCGAGGTCGGCGCCGGTCTCGCGGACGGTCTCGATGATGAGCTTGCGGTTGTGCTCGAGCAGCGGGTTGGGCTCGCCGTCGGGCATGTTCCCGTCCGGCTCCCAGCGCAGCTTCACGAGCTCGAGCCCGAGCCCGTCGAGCAGCGGCCCGACCATCGGCCCCGCCATCCCGTTGCCGCCGTCGACGACGACCTTCAGCGGCTTGACGTTGCCGGGCTGGATGAACTTCGCCGCCGCGTCGTGGAACTCGCCGTAGATCTCGACGTCCTCCGCGCCGTCGCCGTCGCCGCCGGGCGCGTCGGCCAGGCCCGCCTCGACGAGCCGGCGGACGTCCTGGATCCCCTTGTCGCCCGAGAGCGCGATGGCGCCCTCGCGCACGAGCTTCGCGCCCGTGTACTCCTTCGGGTTGTGCGAGGCCGTGCACATCAGCCCGCCGTCGAGCCCGCGCGAGCCGACGAGGTAGTAGACCATCTCGGTGCCGACCATCCCGGCGTCGAGGACGCTCGCGCCCTCGTCGACCATCCCCGCCTTGTAGCGCTCGGAGAGGGCGGGCGCGGTGAGTCGCATGTCGCGGCCGAGGCCGAGCCGCAGGTCGGCCGTCGGCTTGCCCGAGAGCGTGCCGATCACCTGCGCGAAGGCGCGCCCGATCGCGTACGCGACGTCCTCGTCGATCTGCTCGCCGTACAGGCCGCGGACGTCGTACGCCTTGAAGATCTTGGGGTCGACGGGCACCGGCGAGGATCGTAGGGGAGTGCGCGTCCTCACCGTCGGCAACCTCTACCCGCCGCAGCACCTCGGCGGGTACGAGCGCATGTGGCAGGCCGCGGTCGCCGGGCTGCGAGCGCGGGGACACGACGTGCGGGTGCTGACGACCGACACGCGGCTGCGCGACGCGCCCGACACCGAGCCCGGGATCGAACGCTCGCTGCGCTGGTACTGGCGCGAGCATCGCTTCCCGTACATGGGACCGGTCGCGGTGCGGGCGCTCGAGCGCCACAACCGCGCCCTGCTGCTGCGCGCCGCCGAGGACGCCGACGTCGTGAGCTGGTGGTCGATGGGCGGGATGTCGATGCGGCTGATCGGCCTGCCGCGCGCGCCCGCCCTGAGCGTCGTGCACGACGACTGGCTGCTCTACGGCCCGCGCGTCGACCGGTCGGTCCAGCGGCGGCGGCGCCGGCTGCCCGCGCCCGAGGCGCTGGGCCACGGGCTGTTCGTCTCCGAGCGCACGCTCGAACGGGCGCGGGGCGGGGGGTGGGCGCCGCCGACGGCGGAGGTCGTGCACTCGGGCTACGACGAGCGCTGCTTCGAGGCCGCCGCGCCGAGGCCGTGGCGGTGGCGGCTGCTGCTGGCGGGGCGGCTCGACGCGCGCAAGGGGCACCGGACGGCGGTCGCCGCGCTCGACGCCCTGCCGGAGGCGACGCTGACCGTCGCCGGGGAGGGGGACCCGCAACTGGCCGCCGAGCTCGCCCGCCATCCGCGCGTCCGCCTGGTCGGTGGGCTGCGGCCGGACGCGCTGGCCGCGGCGTACGCGGACGCCGACGCCGTGCTGTTCCCGACCGAGTGGGACGAGCCGTGGGGGCTCGTGCCGCTCGAGGCGATGGCCGTCGGCCGGCCCGTCGTCGCGACCGGCACCGGCGGCTCGGCGGAGTACCTGCGCGCCGAGGAGAACTGCCTGCTCCACGCGCCGGGCGACGCGGCCGGCCTGGCCGCGTGCGTGCGGCGACTGGCCGGCGACGAGGCGCTGCGCGCCCGGCTGCGCGAGGGCGGCCTGCGGACCGCGCCGCGGTACACGCTGTCGGCCTTCGTCGAGCGCGTGTGCGAGGCGCACGAGTCGTACGCTTGCCGCGCATGAGCGCCGCCGCGAACCCCTGGTGGTACCACACGATCGAGCTGGCGCCGGGGGAGGTGACGCCGGGGATGATCGACCTGCGCGGCGTCGCCGGGAAGGTGCTGCCCGACGACCTGCGCGGGCGCCGCGCGCTCGACGTCGGGACGTTCGACGGGTTCTGGGCGTTCGAGCTCGAGAAGCGCGGGGCGCGCGAGGTCGTCGCGACCGACGTCGCCGCGTTGCACGACGCGGAGTGGCCGCCCCACCGCCGCGAGGCGCTGCGGGAGGAGGCGGAGCGGCTCGGCGTCGAGCTCGGCCGCGGCTTCGCGATCGCGTCGAGCGCGCTCGGCTCGCGCGTGCGGCGGGTCGAGTGCGACGTGCGCGAGCTGACGCCCGACGCCATCGGGGGGCGGGTCGACGTCGCGTTCTGCGGCGCGCTGCTGCTCCACCTCCGCGATCCCGTCGGCGGGCTGGAGCGTCTGCGGGGCGTACTCTCGCCGGGCGGCGCGCTGCTGGTGCTCGAGCCGGTCGCGGTCCGCGAGACGCTGCTCGCCCCGCGCCGCGCGGTCGCGCGCTTCGAGCCGCACTACGCCACGTTCAACTGGTGGGTCGCCAACGTCGCGGCCCTGCGCGCGTGGCTGCGCGTCGCCGGCTTCGCCTCCGTCCGGCTGCGCGGGTTCCACCGCCCGCCGGCGCAGGGCGGGATGCGCACCTGGCACGCCGCGCTCGAGGCCCGCGCGTGAGGCCGCGGGAGCTGCTGCGCCGCGCGTCCTACTTCTGGGGGCCGCGCATCGCGTCCGGGCTGCGCAAGCGCTGGCTGATCCTGCGCCACCCGCACTGCGACATCCGCTTCGAGGGGCCGGTCTACCTCGGTCCGGGCTTCTCGTTCTTCTGCCCCGAGGGCGGGACGTTCGTCGTCGGGCCGGCGGTCGAGTTCCGCCGCGGGTTCCGGCTCGAGCTGCACAAGGACGCGACGGTGCGGATCGGCGGCGGCACCGTCTTCACGTACTACGTGCTGATCCAGTGCAGCTCGACGATCGACATCGGCGAGCGGTGCATGTTCGGGCAGTCCTCGATCGTCGTCGACGGCAACCACCGCTTCCGCGACCTCGACAAGCCGATGCTGCAGCAGGGCTACGACCTGACGCCGATCCGGATCGCCGACGACGCGGTCGTCACCTCGAAGTGCACGATCATCGCCGACCTCGGGCGGCGGGCATGGATCGGCGCGAACTCGGTCGTGACGCGGCCGGTGCCGGACTTCTGCGTCGCCGCGGGCGCGCCGGCGAAGGTGATCGACTACTTCGGGCCGCCGGGCGGCGAGCCGCCTACCTGAGCAAAGGCGAGGATGACGGTCACCGCGCGCATCGCTGGCGTACCGCCTCGAAGAGTACGACTGCCGCCGTCGAGCCGGCGTTGAGCGAGTCGACTCCGCGCCCGCCCGGCATGGGGACGACGATCCGCTCGTCGGCCGCCTCGAGCCACGTCGCGGGGAGGCCCGCGTCCTCGCGGCCGATCACGACCGCCGCGGCGCCGTCGAGGCTCGCGGCGAAGTGGGGCGTCGCGGCGTCGGGCGTCGTCGCGAGGATCCGGACGTCGTTCGCGCGCAGCCACGCGACGACGGCGTCGGCGGCGGCAACCCCCACCGGGACCGCGAAGAGCGCCCCGACGGACGCCCGCACGACGTTCGGGTTGAACACGTCGACGACCGGGTCGGCGACGACCAGCGCCGCCGCCCCCGCCGCGGCCGCCGTGCGGAGCATCGCGCCGAGGTTGCCCGGCTTCTCGATGCCCGCCGCGACGAGGACGAGCGGCCTCGCGGGGAGGGCCAGCGCGTCGAGGCCGGTGTCCCACATCCGCGCGACGCCGAGCAGGCCGTCGTGCCCCTCGCGGTAGACGAGCGCGTCGAGGACGTTCGGCGCGACGTCGAGGACCTCCGCCGCCCCCGCCCGCTCGACCAGCTCCGCGTCCGCGTCGTCGAGCAGCGGCGGGCAGCGGACGAGCAGCTCGAGCTCGACGCCCGCGTCGACCGCCCGCCCGAGCTCCCGCCGCCCCTCGACCAGGAACCGCCGCGTGGCGTCGCGCTCGCGCCGCTTGGCGAGCCGCCGCAGCTCCTTGATCCGCGCGTTGGAGGTGCTCGTGATCACCCCGCCTCCCACCCGCGCAGGAACGCCGGCCAGAGCTGCTGCCCGAAGTAGGACTCCGCGCTCGCCCACACCAGTGGACCCAGGAAGGGAGTGGAGGGAGACACGAGGGCGGCGAGCCGCGCACCGCGGCCGCGCGCTCGACGACCCTCGGCCGCCGCCCCCAGCCGCCGCCGGAAGTACGGCTCGAAGTCGGGGTGCTTCGCCGCGAACGCCCGCTCCGCGCGCCCCACCGCCTCCATCCGCGCGCGCCAGTCCTCGAGCCTCGCCGGGTGCAGGTGCTCGGCCTCCGCCTCCCGGGCGTACCGCAGGTCGAGCCCGAGGTCGTGGAGGCGGCGGGCTAGGTCGAGGTCCTCGTAGAGGAAGGGGAGGTCCTCGTCGAACCCGCCCGCCGCCAGCGCGAACGCGCGCTTCACCGACACGTTCGTCGTGTAGAAGTGCCCCCATCCGGCGCGGTCGCCGGCGATCGAGCCGTAGTCGGTCTGGATC
>DASZDF010000607.1:0-2034 GCA_035942275.1 Solirubrobacteraceae bacterium
CTGCCGACGCGGGTCTCGAAGTGGCTGCACCTGGACCTCCCGAGCAAGCTCAACGGGCTCGGGCTGCCGGTGACGACCGTCACCGCGAAGGAGCGCGCTCCAGCATCCGGCGGGTGAGCGGCGAGGCGCTCGTCCCGTGGACGACGATCGACACCATCACGACGACGACCGTCGTCCAGAAGACCGTCGTCGTCTCGGCGGGTGAGAGCGCGCCGGTGTGCGCGACGTACGCGGCGTAGAAGATCGCCGCGATCCCGCGCACGCCGAACCAGGCGAGGAACAGGCGCTGGCCCCAGCCCATGAGCGAGCCGGCCGCGAGCGGCAGGACGATCCCCGGCCGGATGACGAAGACGAGGAGCGGCGCGAGCAGCCAGCCGGCGAGGCCCGGCTCGCCGAGCCCCTCGAGCGTGACGAAGGAGCCGAGGACGAGGATCGCGCCGAGCTCGAGGAGCTTCGCGTACTCGTCGGCGCCGTCGTGGATGCGCCGGTTGACCTCGTGCTCGAACTCGTAGCGGCGGAAGGTGAAGCCCGCCCAGAAGACGGCGAGGAAGCCGTAGGCGCCGAGCGCCTCGACGGTGCCGTAGACGAGGAGCACGGCGGCGAGCGCGACGAAGGCGTCGAAGTCGTGCGAGAGGAACTCGCGGTCCCTGAGGCGCACTGTCGCTGCCGCGATCGCGTAGCCGGCGACCGCGCCGACGAGGGTCGCGAGGGCGATCGCGTAGAGGACGTCGGCCAGCACCCACTCGGCGATCCAGCCCGTCCCGCCCTCGGTCGCGATGAGCACGCCGGCGAGCACGAACGGGGCCGCGAGCCCGTCGTTCAGGCCGGCCTCGGTGTGGAGGCTGAACTGCGGGTCGCGGGCGTCGTCGTGCTCGCCGGGCGGGCTGAGGCCGACGTCGCCGGCGAGCACCGGGTCGGTGGGCGCGAGGATCGCGCCGAGGAGCACCGCGGCGCCGAGGGAGAGGCCCATCGCGACGCTCGCGAAGAGGGCGATCGCCGCGATCGTGAGCGGCATGACGATGCCGATGAGCACCGCCACCGAGCGCCACTGCCGGCCGCTCACCAGCCTCTCGATGCTGAGCCCGGCCGTGAAGACGGCGGGGAGGATCGCGAGCTCGCAGACGCGCTCGGCGACGCGGTTGCCGTTGAGCGGGCTGAGCGGCTCGACGTCGAGCAGGTGGAAGCCGACGGCGGCGACGAGGCCGAGGCCGAGGTAGATGACGGCGGCCGACCACGCGCGCTCGTGCTCGTGCGAGAGGGCCGCGATGGCGACGACGAGCGCGACGCCGCCGAAGAGCAGCGCGATCGCGTAGTGGTCGCCCGCGTGGAGGCCGGGGTCGAGGGCGAGGGTGGTCACAGGCCGCGGAGCAGTCGCTTCGCGACGCCTCTCAGGGTGCGCTTGCCGGCGGCGTGGCTGCCGTTGTCGGTCGTGGTGATGGCGAGGGAGAGCCGCTCGTCGCGCCGCGTCAGCAGCGCGACCTGGTGGTCGACGCGGCCCGTGCCCGAGCCCCAGCCGCCCTTGAAGTAGAGGCGCCAGCTGTGCGGTGTCGCCCGCGCGATCCCCCAGCGCTGCCGGGGGACGATCGTGCTCAGGAGGTTCATCGCGTACGGGCGGTGGCGGCGCGGGGTGAGGCGGTCGACGTCGAGCATGAACGTCGCGAGGCCTGCGGCGTCGACCCGGCTCAGGCCCCACACCGGGTGCGGCTCGAAACGCCTCACGCCGGCGCGCCGCGCGAACCGCGCGAGACGGGGGCCGAGGACGTCGCGGACGCGCGTCGCGGCGACGTTGTCGGAGCGGCGGATCATCGGCGCGAGGAGCGAGCGGTCGCGTCGAGTGAGCGCGCGCCGGCGGACCTCCGGCCGGCGCAGGTAGGCGACGAGGAGCATGGCCTTGAGCGTGCTCGCCGCGGGGACGCCGCGCGTGGGCCGGTGCCCCCACGCCCGCCGCTCGGTCCGCACCGCGAACGAGACGGTGCCGGGGCGCTGCGCCGCGTAGGCGCGCGCCGCGGCGACGTCCGGCGCCCAGCCGGGAGG
>DASZDF010000608.1:0-5923 GCA_035942275.1 Solirubrobacteraceae bacterium
GCTCGGGTCCTTGCCCCACTTGCACGCGCCGCGCGCGCCGTCGAGCGTGGGCAGGCGCAGCGCCGTGTACGTCGCCCGGCCGACCGCCGTGTTGCAGCTGTCGGCGTGCGCGTTGGTCACGTGCGGGACGACCGAGATGTCGGCGTAGTACGCCTCGCCCGCGGAGTCGGCGGCGATCGAGTTCACCCACGGGATGCCCTGGTTGCGCTTGATCACGTCGTGGTACTCGCGCACGCTCTGGGCGAGGTTCGTCTCGAAGAAGTGGTTGAGGTAGCGGAAGTTCGCGGCGTTGGCGTCGCCCATCGCGAAGGCGACCTCCGGCGTCCACGGGAACAGCGGCTGGCCGAGCAGCTCCGTAAAGATCGGGCCGTACTCGGTGTCCCACAGGACGCGCTTGCGGTCCTCGATCTTCCCGGCCGCCGTCTTCACCTCGACGGTCAGCTCGGTGGGCGTCATCGGGCGCCGCTGGCCGTCGACGAGGTACGTCGTCGGGGAGCCGGGCACCAGCTTCAGCTCGAAGGGCGTGAAGCGGTAGGCGGTGGACACGGTGTGGCTCCACGCGAGGCCGCGCGTGTGCCCGATGAGCACGACCGGGACGCCGAAGAGGCTGCCGCCCGAGACGTCCATCTTGCCCGGGATCGTCATGTGCGCCTGGTAGAAGCGCTCGCTGCCGTCCCAGGGGAAGTGCGGGTTGCCGAGCAGCATCCCCTTCCCGTTGTCGGTCTGCTCCCTGCCGATCCCGTAGGCGTTCGAGCCGATGCCGCCGAGCGGGAGCTTCTCCTCGAGCTCCGCGAGCTGGCCTGGCGTCGGCACGGGCGGCTCGCCGCCCTGCGCGCCGGCGGGGATCACCGACGGCGTCGGCGGCTGGGCGCCGCCGATCCCGTTGATCGCGACCCCGCTCGAGGCGAGCAGCGCGAGCTGGTAGAAGCGGCGGTAGGCGTCGATCTCCTCGATCGGCCGGACCCACGCGGCGCCCTTGCAGGCCGGGTCGGGGATCCCGTCGACGCCGACGTCGCTCAGGTAGCGGTTGTAGCCCTCGACGTAGCCCCGCACCGCCTCCTTGACCTCCGGGCGCGGCCCGTTCGGCGGCGGCTGCGCCATCAGCTTCTCGATCGTCTGCTGCTTGTTGATCTTCTTGTAGAAGAAGTCCGAGTTCAGGTTGTTCTGCGTCGAGCCGTTGCCGCGCATCGACCACGACGCGTCCGGCCCGAAGAACTTCGAGCGCTCGCCCCGGACCGTCACGTACTGGTCGGCGATGACGCAGATGTTGTCCTCGGCGAACGCGTAGCCGTAGCCGTAGCCGAGGCTGCCGTAGTCGTCGGCCGTGATGTGCGGGATGCCGTGGTCGGTCCGCTTGATCGTGGCGTCGTACTGCGCCGCGGCGGAGGCAGGGAGGAGGAGCAGCGCGCAGAGCGCCGCGAGGAGGGCTCGGGACACGGCGGGGAAGCTAGCCCGCGCGGCGCCGTTGCGCGCCGGTCCGGCGCGCTGCGGCGTCCTGCGCCGGGACGACCGGCAGCGGCGCGCCGTTCAGCGACTGAAGGGCGGGCGCGAGCGGCGGGTCGTCGTCCGGCTCGTCGTCGTGCGACGACGCCGCGGCGCCGCCCTCGCGCGGCGGGCGCTCCGGCCGCGGCGGCCTCGGGTTGCGGCCCGGCTTCGCCGGCTCGGTCTCGACCGGCAGCTCCAGGTACAGCGGCGACGTCATGCCGGTGATCGCGAGGTCGTTCGTGCACAGGTCGACCGGCGACTCGGCGCTCCCCGGCGGCCTGCAGAACGGGTCGGCGACCGCCGTCCACTGCTGCTGGTAGGCGACGGCGCGCACCCACGTCGGCTGCGCCGGCGCGGCGAAGCGCACCTCGCCGCCGGGCTGCAGCGGCTCGTCCTCGACGACCGTCCGCCCTGCAGCGCGCACGCGGATGAGCGCCGGCGCGGTGAGCCCGTCGGCGCGCACGCGCATCGGCGAGCCCGGCTTGACCGTGTCGCCGACCGTCGCCTCGTAGGTGCCGTCCCGGTCGCCGTCGGCCTCGAGGAGCAGGCGCGCCCCGCCCTGGCCGGGCGGCAGGCGCGAGAGCGTCGTGCGCCCGAGGCGGATCGCGTCGAGGATGGCCGCCTGCGTGCGGTCCTCGGCGAGGACCCACGTCGTCGGCATGCCGAGGTTCGGCTGGGTCGCGCCGTGGGAGTCCGAGCCCGCGGTGACGGGCATGCGGATGCCGCGCTGCAGCCAGCACTCCCAGAACAGCTCGCCGGGCGGGATGAGCGCGGTCGCGTTCCAGACCTCGATCGCGTCCGGCCGCACGTCGAAGCCGAGCTTCCAGTGCAGCGGCGTCTCCGGTCCGGCGACGTCCTCGCAGGTCGAGACGACGGCGTCGGCGCGGTAGGACGGGTGGTTGGCCTGGAACAGGCCGCCGTCGGCGTTCAGCGCGTCCGCGGTCGCCGCGGCGTCGCCGTCGCCGTAGTTGCGCGCGGCGCCGAGCATCTGCGCGTGCCCGCCGTCCAGCGACCACTCGTAGGCCCGCACGCCGACCACGCCCTGCGTGCCGAACGCGGGGTCGCTCCACGCGCGGATGTCGTCGTGGTCGGACACGACGAGGAAGTGCAGGCCCTTCGCCGCGGCCTCCGTGAATCGCTGCTGCACGGTGCCGAACGAGGAGTAGAACGTCTCCGCGTCCTCGGGCGGGTCGTACTGCGGGCAGTACGCGTCGTGCGAGAAGCACGTGTGCACGTGCCCGTCCCCGGCCAGCCACTCGCGCGCGGCCGCCGGCGAGGCCGCGGCCAGCGCCGCGAGAAGGGCGGCGAGGAGCACCGGGACCCGGACCCGCATCGCGCGAGCGAGTGTAGGCTGCCGCCCTGGATGCCGCGCCACCTGCTCGCCGCCCTGCTCGCCGCCGCGCTCTTCGCCGTGGGCTGCGGGGAGGAGGACCCCGAGCCGACCAGCGGCGGCGCCCCCGCCGTCACGAGTGGCACCCCGTACGAGCTCGGCGGCGCCGACGGCTCGGGGGCCGACGGCGAGGAGAAGGACGCCCCGCGCGGCGGCATCGCGGCGGGCCCCGACACCAAGGAGCCCGGCGACCAGCCGAACGGCGACGGCCAGCAGGCCCCGCCCCGCAACCTGGACGACGACCGCTGATGGCGCGCGCGGAGGGACAGGGCTGGGCGGCCGCGAGCCTCGACGACCTCGGCGACGGCCCCGGCTTCCGCAAGATCCGAAAGGAGCTCGGGGTCACCGCGTTCGGGATCAACGCGATCGTCCTCCCCGCCGGGGTGTGGACGAGCCGCCACTACCACGAGCGCCAGGAGGAGACGTACTTCGTCCACCGCGGCACGCTCGAGTTCGAGTTCGGCGAGGGGGACGGCGAGCGGCTGCGGCTCGAGGAGGGCGGGGTCGTCCGCGTCGACGCCTCCACCGTCCGGCGGATCGGCAACGTCGGCGAGGGCGACGCGATCTACGTCATCGCCGGCGGAGCGGACGGCTACGTCGGCCGCGACGGGCTCATGCCCGAGGGCGAGACCCGCGGCGTGACGACGCGGTAGCTAGCTCCGCGCGAAGACGTTCACGGGCCCGTCGAGCTGGACCCGCACGCGGTCGCCCGGGTGCCAGACCGGATACGACAGCGAGCGCGAGCGCAGCCGGCGGCCGCTCGGCAGCTCGACGTGGACGAGCTGGTCGTGGCCGAAGAACTCGCGCTCGACCACCACGCCCTCGACCTGCGTCCGCCCGCCCGCCGCCGGGCCGATCGAGAGCGCGACCGACTCCGGCCGCACGAGCACCTCGGCCTCGCCGCTGCCCACGCCCTCGGCCGGGACGCGCGCGAGCTCGCAGTCGACCCAGCCGTCGTCGACGGTCCCCGGCAGCACGTCGGCCTCGCCGAGGAACTCCGCCACCCACCGCGAGGAGGGCCGGCCGTAGACCTCCTCCGGCGTGCCGACCTGCTCGATGCGCCCGTCGCGCATCACCGCGACGTGGTCGGCGAGCGACAGCGCCTCCTCCTGGTCGTGGGTGACGAACAGCGCGGTCACGCCGGCCGCGAGCAGGATCTGGCGGACCTCCTGGCGCACCCTCGCGCGCAGCCCCGCGTCGAGCCCGCTGAACGGCTCGTCGAGCAGCACGACCTTCGGCGTCCCCGCCAGCGCGCGGGCCAGGGCGACCCGCTGCTGCTGGCCGCCCGACAGCTCGTGCGGGTCGCGCGCCCCGAGCTCGCCGAGGCCGACCAGCTCGAGCACGTCGCGCACGCGCGCGTCCTCCGCCCTCGCCCGCGGCCCGAGCGCGTAGGCCACGTTCGCCGCCACGGTCATGTGCGGGAACAGCGCGTAGTCCTGGAAGACCATCCCGATCCGCCGCCGCTCGGGCGCCATGAACGTCTGCCCGCCGGCGACGATCTCGCCGCCGACCATGATGCACCCGCCGTCCGGCCGCTCGAAGCCCGCCAACAGCCGGAGCATCGTCGTCTTGCCGCAGCCGCTGGGGCCGAGCAGCGCGCAGACGTCCCCCTCGGCGACGTCGAGGGTCACGCCGTCGACGGCGCGGCAGCTCCCGAAGTGCTTCTGCACGGCGATCGCGCGGATGGCGGTCATGGTTCGTCGATGTGTCCGCGGATGGTCAGCAGCGCGAGCGGTACGGCCGAGACGGCGAGCAGGACGAGGCTCGGGACCGCACCCCGCTCGAAGAAGCTGGAGCTCGTGAGCCGCCAGATCTCCGTCGCGAGGGTGTCGAATCCTATCGGCGCCAGCAGGAGCGTCGCCGGCAGTTCCTTGACCGCGGTGAGGAAGACGAGCGCGGCGCCGGCGAGGACCCCGGAGCGCGCGAGCGGCGCGGTGATCGTTCGCAGCACGGCGAGCGGCGACCGCCCGAGCGAGCGCGCCGCCTCCTCGACGTGCGGGTCGATCTGCAGCAGGGCGGCGCGGATCGAGCCGATCGCCTGGGGCAGGAAGAGGACGACGTAGGCGAGCACGAGCATCGCCAGCGTCTGGTAGAGCGGGGGCCAGCCGCGCGTGCCGAGGAACACGAGCGCGAGCGCGACGACGATCCCCGGCAGCGCGTGGCCGGCGAACGACAGCCGCTCGAGCAGCGACGACGACCGGCTGGGGTGCCGCGCGACGAGCAGCGCGACCGGCAGCGCCGCCGCTGCGGCGACGGCCGCGGCGAGCGCCGCGGCGAGCAGCGAGTTCCCGGCGGCCGACGCGACCGTCCCCCACTCGACCTCGGCGGCGACGCTCTTCGTCGCCCAGTAGCCCAGCACGCCGACGGGCAGCACGAGCGCGACGAGGACCACGCCGCCGACGAACGCGAGCGCGGGCGCGCGCCACCGTCCGAGCGGCACGAGCCGCGCGCGGCGCTGCGCCCCGGGCGCGATGCGGTGGTACGCCCGGCGCCTGCGTGTCCGCCCCTCGAGCCACAGCACGAGCAGCGTCACCGCCACGAGCAGGCACGCGAGCGCGGCCGCTCCCTCGCGCTCGAACGACGAGCGGTACGTCGTGTAGATGACGCGCGTGAACGAGTCGAAGCGCAGAATCGACACCGCGCCGAAGTCGCTGAGGACGTAGAGCGCGACGAGCAGCCCGCCGGCGCCGATGGCCGGCGCGAGCTGGGGGAGGACCACGGAGGTGAAGGTCTGGCGCGGCGAGCGGCCGAGGCCTCGCGCGGCCTCCTCGAGCTGCGGGTCGAGGCGGCGCAGCACGGCCTGCACCGGCAGCAGGACGTACGGGAAGGTGAACGCGCTGAGCACGAGCCACGCGCCCGTGAAGCCGTAGATCGAGGGGACGCGCTCGACGCCGAGCGTGTCCTGCACGAGGCCGCTCGGGCCGAGCGCCGAGACCATCAGGTACGCGCCGATGTAGCTGGGGATGACGAGCGGCAGCGCGCACAGGACCGCCCACGCCCGACGGCCCGGCAGGTCGGTGCGCACCGTCAGCCACGCGAGCGGCACGG
>DASZDF010000609.1:0-3646 GCA_035942275.1 Solirubrobacteraceae bacterium
CGGGCGCTTCGGCCCCTGCCTCGGGCGCCTCGCGCGGGAAGCGGTCGGGGCGGGGCGGCGCGGAGGGAGGCGCTTCCGGCGGTGCCGGGTCGTCGGCGGACGCCGGGTCGGCTCGGAGGAGCGCGGCGAGGGGGCCTCGGTCTCCGGGGCGGGTCGGGAGGGACGTCGCGTCGAGGCTCGCCGCCGTCACGGTCGCGACGGCGGCCGCCAAGCGGTCCGCGACGTCGCCGAGGAGCGACGGGGGTGGGTGGTGGAGGGTGTCGAGGAGCTCGGCCCACGTCACCGCGCGGAGGGCCTCCAGGAACGCGATCGCCTCGGCCGCGCTCTCCGCGCCCGCGATGGTCGCCGCGTCGGCGGCGAGAGGGGCCCGGGCGCCGCCGGGCTCGAGGTCGTCGAACGCCGCCTCGGTCGCGAGCGCCGCGACGAGTGCCGCGCACAGGCGCGGCGCGTGGATCGCGAAGCCCGGCCCGGGCAGGGCCGCCGCGCGCTCCATCGGCGTCGCGGCCACCAGCTCGAGGAGCCACGCGCGCGCGAGCACCCGCCCGTCGACCGCGGGCACGTCGGCGACAGGCCGCGGCCGGCGGCGGCCCTGGAAGGCGGCGCACATATCACCTTGATACCGCCGAAGCCGGACGGCCCGGGCCCAGGCGAAGGATCCCAGTTGACCGTCGGTATGCGACGGCAGGATGGGATCCTTGCGGTGGTGGCCGTGCGAGGATCCGCCCCGATGGCACGGCTCCTCTCCATCGACGAGGCTCGGGCGTCGGTTCTCGAGACCGTCGTGCCGCTCGACGGCGAGCGGGTCGCGGTGCAGGACGCCCTCCGGCGTGTCCTCGCCGAGGACGTCGCGGCGGCGAACGACGTCCCGCCCTTCGACAACAGCGCGATGGACGGCTTCGCCCTCACGGCGGGCCCGCCGAACCGGACGCTCCGCATCGTCGGCGAGTCGCGCGCCGGCGCGCCCGCGACCGCGGCGCCGAGCGACGACGAAGCCATCCGCGTCTCCACCGGCGCCGTGGTCCCCGACGGCACCGAGGCCGTCGTCCCCGTCGAGCAGACGAGCGCCGACGGCGACGGCACGATCACGATCGACGCGGAGGTGCGGCCCGCGCAGCACATCCGCCGCGCCGGCGAGGACATGAAGCGCGGCGAGCGCGTGCTGAGAAGCGGCACGGTCCTCGGCCCCGCGGAGCTCGGCGTCGCCGTCGTCGCCGGCAGGGCCCACCTCGACGTCGGTAGGCGACCGCGCGTCGCCCTCCTCATCACCGGCGACGAGCTCAGGGACCCCGGCGAGCCCCTCGGCCCCGGCGAGATCCACGAGTCGAACGGCATCACGCTCGGCGCCCTCGTGGCGCAGGCCGGCGGCGACGTCGTCCACAAGGGCCGCGTCGGCGACAGCCGCGAGGCCACGGAGCAGGCGATCGCCACCGCGCTCCAGGAGGCCGACGTCCTGATCCTCTCCGGCGGCGTCTCGGTCGGCCCGCACGACCACGTCAAGCCGGCGCTGGAGGCCAACGGCGTCGAGGAGCGCTTCTGGCGCGTCGCGCTGCGGCCCGGCAAGCCGACGTGGTTCGGCCGCAACGAGGACACGCTCGTGTTCGGCCTCCCCGGCAACCCGGTCAGCGCGATGGTCACGTTCCTCCTCTTCGTCCGCCCCGCGCTCCAGAGGCTCCAGGGCGGCGACGCGACGACCAGGCGCATCCGAGCGACCCTGACGGAGCCCGTGCCGCGGATCCCGAACCGGGACGAGGCGGTCCGCGTGAAGCTCGACAACGGCACCGCGACCCCGACCGGCCCGCAGGGCTCCCACCAGCTGACCTCGATGCTCGCCGCCGATGGCCTGGCGATCGTGACCGCCGGCGACGGGACCGCCGACGAAGGCACGAAGGTCGACGTCGAGCTGATCTAGCGCGCTTCCTCCACGTACGCGATCGCGCGGTTCGCCAGCGCGGTCAGGCCGGGGGCGGGGCTCTCGACGGCCAGCGGCCGGTCCTCGAGCAGCGCGTCGAGCTCCGCACCGTAGGAGGGATCGATCTGCCCCGCGAGCTTCGTCGCCACCTGCGCCGCCCGCCGCGTCGCGCGCGGGTGCACCGTCCAGATCGTCTCGAACCGCCGCCCCAGGTCGGGCAGCGGCGTCCCGTTCGTCTCCTGCGGGTGCTCCCACGCGAGCAGGCACGCGCTGTAGCCGGGCGCGTCGACGATGACGGCCCACTCGTTGCCGATCGCGTCGTCCAGGTCGATCGGGATCTCGACCGGTCCGCCCGCGGGGCGGCGCGCGCCGCCCGCGAACGCCGCGAAGACGCACGCGGCGTCGGCGTGGGCGGCCAGCCGCCGGTAGCGCGCCTCCACGTCGCGGTAGTGCCGCTCCTCCTGGAACGCCGCGAACAGCAGCGGCGACGCCGCCCGCGCCAGCGCCTCGTGCTCGATCGCCCGCGACAGCGCGACGAGCGTCGACTTGCGCAGCAGCTGCGGCCGCGCGGAGGGATCGATCGACGCGACGGCCGCGTAGATCGAGGGACGGTCCGGCGAGGCCTCCGCCGTCCGGACCCGCTCGATCGCCGCCGGAATGGACAGCCCCAGCCGCCGGTAGGCGGCCACCCGCCGCAGCGACTCGACGTCGTCGTCGGTGTAGCGGCGGTAGCCGGAGGCCGTGCGCTGGGGCTCGGGGAAGCCGTACCGCTGCTCCCACATGCGGATCGTGCCGGGGGCGATCCCGGTCCGTTCGGCGACTTCCTTGATGGCGAGCTCGTTCATGGCGCGAGGCAGAGGGCCTCAAGGGGGTACGAGGATCCACGTGCCGAGGACCATTCTGGTGACGGGGGCGACGGGATACGTGGGCGGCCGCCTGATCGAGCGCCTGGAGCGCGAGGACGTCGAGCTGAAGGCGATGTCGCGCAGCGGCAAGGACGGCCGCGTCAAGGGCGACGTCGTCAGCGGGGAGGGGCTGGACGAGGCGCTCGAGGGCGTCGACGTCGCCTACTACCTCGTCCACGCGATGGGCCAGAAGGGCGACTTCGCGCAGCGCGACCGCGACGGCGCCGAGAACTTCGGGAAGGCGGCGGCAAGCGCCGGCGCGAAGCGCGTCGTCTACCTCGGCGGGCTCGAGGGCGCCGTGTCCGAGCACCTCCGCAGCCGCGAGGAGGTCGCCGAGATCCTCGGCCGTCACGTCCCCACGGTGCACGCCCGCGCCGCGATGGTCATCGGGTCCGGGAGCGCGTCGTTCGTGATGCTCCGCAAGCTCACCGAGCGGCTGCCGGTGATGATCACCCCGCGCTGGCTCGACACGAGGACGCAGCCGATCGCGATCCGCGACGTCACCCACGCGCTCGCGGCGATCGCGGCCCACGACGACCCCCCGCAGGAGGTCCAGCTCGGCGGCGCCGACGTCCTCACCTACCGCGAGATGATCGCCCGCTTCCGCGTCGTGGCGGGGCTCCGCAGGCGCCTCGTCGTCCCCGTCCCGGTCCTCACGCCGAAGCTCTCGAGCTACTGGGTCACGCTCGTTACCCGCGTCGACCACGCCCTCGTCGTGCCGTTGGTGGAAGGCTTGTCGGCCGAGATGATCGTCAGGACCCCTCCCCCGCCCGGGATCAACGACGAGCCGCTCGGCTTCGGGGACGCCGTGAGGGAGGCGCTCGCGTGAGGC
>DASZDF010000610.1:0-6059 GCA_035942275.1 Solirubrobacteraceae bacterium
GACTGCCTGCACGCGGCCGGCGACATCGGCCGCGACGGCGCGATGGAGGAGGCCGCGCGGCGGCTCCTCGCCCACGGCGCGGACCGGCTTCCGGCCGTGCGCGTCGGCCGGACGCTGTTCGCCGGCGAGGACCGCATCGCCGAGGCGGCCGCCGCGGCGAGCGTGCCCGCGGCCCTGCGCGCCGTCTAACGGCCTGGGACAATCCCGCGCGATGCAGCAGCGGTGGCTGCGCAGCGCCTGCTCACGGCTCGGGCCGCGATACCCGCGCGCCGCGCTCGTCGTCGTCTTCATGTTCTCCTACCTGGTGGGGGTCGGCGGCGTCGCGCTGCTGCGCCTCTACCAGGACATGTCGGGCTCCGAGCTGCTGGCGATCGTGCTCGCGGTCGTCGTGCTCGTCGTCGTCGAGAACGTGATCGCGACGACGTTCGCGTTCCGGCTGGTGCGGCCGGCCGATCCGTGGCTTCGCGGCGACCGCAGCGCGGAGGCGGCGACCGCCGCGTGGAAGGCGCTCGCGAGCCTGCCGCTCGACTTCATCGCGCGCGGGCGGTGGCTGGCCGTCGCGATGAACGTGCTGCCGATCTCGGCCTACGTCGCGTGGGTGCTCGACCTGCCGTTCACGTCGTTCCTGATCGTGTCGGCGGGCGCGGCGGTGTGTCTGCTCTACGGCGTCCTCTTCCGCTTCTTCGCGATGGAGCTCGCGCTGCGGCCGGTCCTCGACGACGCGTCGTGCGACGTGCCCGACGGGGCCGAGCTCGGCGGGACGCGCATCCCACTGCGGTGGAAGCTCTTCCTCGCCCTGCCGGCCATCAACGTCGTGACCGGCGTCGCGGTCGCGGGGCTGTCGACGGAGCCGGGCGGGTCGAACCTCGAGGACCTCGGGTGGGACGTCGGCGTCGCGGTCGCCGTCGCGTTCACGATCTCGCTCGAGCTGACGGTGCTGCTGACGCGGTCCGTGCTCGACCAGATCGACGCGCTGCGCGCCGGCACCGCGCGTGTGACGCAGGGCGACCTCGAGGTGCGCGTGCCGGTGATCACGGCCGACGAGACCGGCGACCTCGCCGCGTCGTTCAACGGGATGCTCGCGGGGCTGGCCGAGCGCGAGCGGATGCGCAAGGCGTTCGGCGCGTTCGTGGACCCCGAGGTCGTCGCGCGCGTGCTCGAGGAGGGCACGACCGACCTCGAGGGCGAGGAGGTCGAGGTCTCGGTGCTCTTCCTCGACATCCGCGACTTCACGCCGCTCGCCGAGCGGTCGGGGGCGCGGGAGGTCATGCAGCGGCTGCGGGAGTTCTACGGGCACGTCGTCCCCGTCCTGGAGCGGCACGGCGGGCACGCGAACAAGTTCGTCGGCGACGGCCTGCTGGGGGTGTTCGGCGCGCCTCAGCGATTGAGCGACCACGCCGACCGCGCGGTGCTCGCGGCCCTCGACATCCTGCGCACGGTGCGCGAGGAGTACGGGGACGCCCTGCGCATCGGCGCCGGCGTGAACTCCGGGCCGGTGCTGGCGGGGACGGTCGGCGGCGGCGGGCACGTCGAGTTCACGGTGATCGGCGACGCGGTGAACACGGCCTCGCGCGTCGAGGAGATCACGCGGCTGACCGGCGACGACATGCTCATCACCGAGGCGACGCGGCGGCTGCTGACGCTGCCGTTCTGCGGCTTCGTCGAGCGGCCGACGATGGCGCTCAAGGGCAAGACGGAGCGGGTGCGGCTGTACGCGCCGCTCGACGCCGCAGCGCCCGCGCGCTCCGCGTAACGTCCCGCCCATGTCGACCGAGACCTCCGCCGCCACGCTGCACGGCGGCCGCCTGATCGCCCGGCGCCTGCGCGCGCACGGCGTCACGAAGCTCTTCACGCTCTCCGGCGGCCACCTCTTCTCGATCTACGACGGGTGTCGCGAGGAGGGCATCGACATCGTCGACGTGCGCCACGAGCAGAGCGCGGCGTTCGCGGCGGAGGGGTGGGCGAAGGTGACGCGCTCGCCCGGGGTCTGCGCGCTGACCGCCGGCCCCGGTGTCACGAACGGGATGAGCGCGATCGCCTCGGCTTCGATGAACAACTCGCCCATGGTCGTCCTGGGCGGGCGGGCGCCCGCGATGCGGTGGGGGCAGGGGTCGCTGCAGGAGATCGACCACGTGCCGTTCGTGCGGCCGCTGGTGAAGCTCGCGACGACAGCCGATTCCACGGCCGAGATCCCGTCGCTCGTCGACGAGGCGCTCGCCGTCGCCGTCACGCCCCACACCGGGCCGACGTTCATCGACTTCCCGCTCGATCACGTGTTCATGGAGGCGGCCGAGCCCGAGGCTTCGGACCCGCTTCCCTCGCCGTTCGAGGGTCCGGCAGCTTCGGGGGTCGAGGCCGCGGCCGCGCTGCTGCGGGACGCGGAGCGGCCGGTGATCATGGCGGGGACGAACCTGTACTGGGGGCACGGCGAGGACGCCCTGCTGCGGCTCGCTTCCGAGCTGCGGATTCCCGTCTTCTTGAACGGGCTCGCACGCGGCTGCGTCCCCGCCGACCACGAGCTCTACTTCTCGCGCGCGCGGTCCGCGGGGCTGAAGGGCGCGGACGTCGCACTGGTCATCGGCGTCCCGATGGACTTCCGGCTCGGGTTCGGGGCGTCGTTCGGCGAGGAGACGGAGATCGTCGTCGTCCAGCCCGCCGAGCCGCTGCGCGACCACCCGCGGCCGGTCGCGGCGGAGCTGTACGGGGCGCTGCCGGCGACGCTCGATGCGTTGCGTGAGGGTGCTGCGTCGTCCGTCTCGCGCGACGCGTGGGTCTCGCACCTGCGCTCCGTCGAGACCGAGAAGCGCTCCGGCGAGCGGGCGGAGCTCGACGACGACCGCGCGCCGCTTCACCCGATGCGGCTGTACCGCGAGCTCCGCGAGATGCTCGACCGCGACGCGATCGTCATCGGCGACGGCGGCGACTTCGTGTCGTACGCGGGGCGCGTCGTCGACACCTACCAGCCGGGGTGCTGGCTCGACCCCGGGCCGTTCGGGTGCCTCGGGAGCGGCCCGGGCTACGCGCTCGCGGCGAAGCTCGCGTTCCCCGATCGCCAGGTCGTGTTGCTGCTCGGGGACGGCGCCTTCGGCTTCGGCGGGATGGAGTTCGACACGCTCTCGCGGCACGGGGTGAACGTCGTCGGGGTGATGGGGAACAACGGGATCTGGGCTTTGGAGAAGCACCCGATGGAGTTCCTGTATGGGTACAGCGTCGCCGCCGACCTCGTGCCCGAGCGGCGCTACGACCAGATGGTCGAGGCGCTCGGCGGCCACGGGGAGCTCGTGCGGGCGCCCGCCGAGTTCAAGCCCGCGCTGGAGCGCGCGTTCTCCGCCGGCAAGCCCGCGCTCGTGAACGTCCTGACCGATCCGACCGTCGTCTACCCGCGCCGGTCGAACCTCGCCTGACGGACCCTCAGTCGCGGCCACAAAAGGAAACCGCCCCCACAAGGGGGGCGGCTTCCGAAGTGGCCCCGTCAGGACGGGCAGGGGTACGTGCCATGAAAGGGCCGTTGGGTGGTCGAGCGGCGGGAGGCGCCGTCGATGCGGCTTCGCCCGACCTATGTGACCGGTTGGAGCAAGCTCTTCCCCGGCCGCTTGCCAGTATCGACGGCCCCTCCCGGGGTTCCCATCGAACATTCGTCGAGTTGCGGTTGAGAAAGCCGGTAGGTGCGCTAAGCGCGCAGCGCGGCGCCGCGGAGGATGTCGTGCTCGGAGACCTCGACCTCCTCGAGCCCGAACGCTCTGAGGACCTCGATGAGGACGACGACGCCGGCGACGATCGTGGGCGCGCGGTCCGGATGGAGGCCCACCACGTCGCGCCTTTCGGCGTTCCGCATCTGGGCGAGGCGCGCGAGAAGCTCGTCGAGGCGCGGGAGGCCGAGCACGTGGCCGTGGACCTTGTTCGGGTCGTACGGGTCGAGCGCGAGGTCGATCGCGGCGCACGACGTCGCGGTGCCGGCCACCGCGATCGCGGCGCGCGCCCGCTCGCGCACGTCGCGCGGGATCAGCTCGTCGATGATGTCCTCGACCTCCCGCGCGAGGGAGGCGAGCTCGTCGGGGGACGGCGGGTCGTTCTCCAGATGGCGTTCCGTCTGGCGGACGACGCCGACCTGCATCGAGGCGAAGAACGAGACGTCATGGCCGCGGCCGACGACGATCTCCGTCGAGCCGCCGCCGATGTCGATGACGACGGCCTCGCCCGCGTCCTTGCTCGCGTCGCGCTCGCTCGTGGCGCCGAGGAAGGTGAGCGCGGCCTCCTCCGCGCCGGGGATCGTCCGTCCCTCGAGCCCGTACCTGTCCCTGACCGCCTGCGTGAACTCCTCGCCGTTGTCGGCGTCGCGTACGGCGCTGGTGAGGACGGCCGTCGTCTTCTCGACGTCGAGTGCGTCGATCGTCGCGCGGTAGTCGTTCAGCACCGCGAAGACGCGGTCCATGGCGTCCCGTGCCAGCGCGCCGGTGGCGTCGACGCCCTGGCCCAGGCGGGTCACGCGGGATTCGCGCGCAAGCTCCTTGGTCACCCGGCCGTCCGCCACCTCCGCGACGAGCAGGCGGGTCGAGTTCGTTCCGATGTCGACGACGGCGACGCGCACGGGCCGGCGGAGGCTATCCCGCCGGATGCGGCAGGGGTCGCCCGTCGATGCCCGCGAGCAGGTTCTCGACGGCGAGGTCGGCCATCCGCTCGCGCGCCGCGTGCGTCGCGCTGCCGATGTGGGGGACGACGAGGGCGTTCGGGAGGTCGTACAGAGGGTGGTCGCGGGGGAGCGGCTCGGGATCTGTGACGTCAAGGGCGGCGCCGCCGATCGCGTTCGTCCGGAGGGCGTCGACGAGCGCGTCCGTTTGGATGAGCGCCCCCCGCGCGGTGTTGACGAGGATGGCGTCGGGCTTCATCGCGGCGAGAGCCTCCCGCCCGATCATGCCTTCCGTCTGTGGCGTGAGCGGCGCATGCAGCGAGACGACGTCCGCGCGTTGGAGTGCCTCTTGGAGCGGCGTGTCGCGGTGCACGGGGAGGACCTCCATCCCAAACGCTTTAGCTCGTTCCGCGACCGCCTGCCCGATCCGCCCGAAGCCGATGACGGCAAGCGTCGCTCCGCGGAGCTCGAGGCCGAGCCAACCCGCCGGCTCCCAGGTGCGCCAGCGGCCGGCCTGGGCGTCGCGCGCCGCCCGCGGGAGGTTGCGTGCCGCCGCCAGGATGAGCGCGAAGGTGAGGTCCGCCGTCGCGTCGGTGAGGACCCCGGGTGTGACGCCGACGGGGATCCCCCGCCGCTTTGCTTCCGCCAGGTCGACGTTGTCCGCCCCGACCGCGAAGTTCGCGATGACCCTGAGCCGAGGCGCAGCGTCGAGCAGGTCGGCGTCCACCCGGTCCGTGAGAAGGCAGAGCAACCCCTCGATCTCTGGTAGGGCCTTCCGCAGGGTCTTCGGCGTCGGAGGCTGCCCGCCCGTCCACGTGTCGACCTCGTGGAGGGAGCGAAGCCGGTCGAGGGCGGTGAAGGGAAGCCGCCGGGTGACGAGGACGCGGGCCATGGGTAGAGCCTGCCGTATGGAGACCCAGGAGAACCCGAGCCAGAACGAGACGGAGGGCGACGAGAGCCCCGAGGAGTTCGCGGAGCAGGTCGAGAACGACCCGTCCACCGCCGACAGCGGCGACGACGAGCTCGAGCAGGTCCGAGGCGGCTAGCGGGTAAGCGAAAGGAAGACCACGCCATGCTCGCCACCATCGCCATCCTCGCCCAGAGAGGGACCCAGGAGCCGCCGGACGAGGGCACCGGGATCGGCCTCATCCTCGTCGGAGTCCTCATCGCGGCCCTCGTCGCGATCGCGGTCATCACGGCCTTCCGGACGTATTCGAGGAAGACCCGAGAGACAGGCCCCGACCGAGAGCCGCATAAGCCCGGGCACGCCGGCCGAGTCGAATAAACCCCCGCCGCGTCGCCTCCTCGACGTCGACGTTGTCTGCCCCGACCGCAAAGTTCGAGATCACCCGCAGGCGCGGCGCCGTCTCGAGGAGCGTCGCGTCGATCCGGTCGGTCAGGAGGCAGAGAAGTCCCTCGGCATCACCCACGC
>DASZDF010000611.1:0-2680 GCA_035942275.1 Solirubrobacteraceae bacterium
TCGGGATCGGCGCGTACGCCCTGCACCGCTCCCGCGCCGGGAAGGCACCACTGCTCACGTGAACTACGAACTCTCACACCTCGACGCGCTCGAGAGCGAGGCGATCCACGTCATGCGCGAGGTCGCGGCGGAGTTCGAGCGTCCCGTGCTGCTGTTCAGCGGCGGCAAGGACTCGATCGTCCTGACGCGGCTCGCGGAGAAGGCCTTCCGGCCCGGCCGCTTCCCGTTCCCGCTGCTGCAGATCGCGACCGGCCACGAGTTCCCCGAGGTCACCGACTTCATCGCGCGCCGCGCCGAGGAGCTCGGCGAGCGGCTGATCGTCGCATCGGTGCAGGACTCGATCGACCGCGGGCGGGTCGTCGAGGAGTCCGGCCCCGGCGCGTCGCGCAACCGCCTCCAGACGACGACGCTGCTCGACGCGATCGCCGAGCACAAGTTCGACGCGGCGTTCGGCGGCGCGCGCCGCGACGAGGAGCGCGCGCGGGCCAAGGAGCGGATCATGTCCTTCCGCGACGACATGGGCCAGTGGGACCCCAAGCGCCAGCGGCCCGAGCTGTGGAACATCTACAACGGGCGCATCCGCCGCGGCGAGCACGTCCGCGTCTTCCCGATCTCGAACTGGACCGAGCTCGACGTGTGGGAGTACATCCAGCGCGAGCAGCTCGACCTCCCCTCGATCTACCTCGCCCACGAGCGCGAGGTCTTCCGCCGCGACGGGATGCTCTACGCCGTGTCGCCGTACGTCGAGCAGGAGGAGGAGAGCTTCGTCACCTCCGTCCGCTACCGGACGGTCGGCGACATGGTCGTCACCGGCGCGGTCGAGTCGACGGCGACGACGCTCGCGGACGTCGTGGCGGAGATCGCCGCGACGCGCATCACCGAGCGGGGCGAGACCCGCGCCGACGACCGCGTGACCGAGGCCGCGATGGAGGATCGGAAGCGTGAGGGATACTTCTAGCGAGCTCCTCCGGTTCGCCACCGCGGGCAGCGTCGACGACGGCAAGTCGACGCTGATCGGCCGGCTGCTCTACGACACGAAGGCGATCTTCGCGGACCAGCTCGAGCAGGTCGCGCGCGCGTCGCGCCGGCGGCACGGCGAGGGCAACGGGAGCGTCGACCTCGCGCTGCTCACCGACGGCCTGCGCGCCGAGCGCGAGCAGGGCATCACGATCGACGTCGCCTACCGCTACTTCACGACGCCGCGGCGGAGCTTCATCATCGCCGACACGCCGGGCCACGTCCGGTACACGCGCAACATGGTCACCGGCGCGTCGACGGCCGACCTCGCGCTCGTCCTCGTCGACGCGCGCAACGGCGTCGTCGAGCAGTCGCGCCGGCACGCGTTCATCGCGTCGCTCCTGCGCATCCCCCACCTCGTCGTCTGCGTGAACAAGATGGACCTCTGCGACTACGAGGAGGCCGCGTTCGAGAAGGTCGTCGCGGACTTCACGCACTTCGCCGCCAAGCTCGAGATCGCCGACGTCACGTTCATCCCGATCAGCGCGCTCGAGGGCGACAACGTCGTCCGGCGCTCCGAGCGGATGCCGTGGTACGGCGGGCCGCCGCTGCTGTATCACCTCGAGCACGTCCACATCGCGTCGGACCGCAACCTGATCGACCCGCGCCTCCCGGTGCAGTGGGTCGTCCGCCCGGGGGACGCCGCGTCGGCCGAGCTGCACGACTACCGCGGCTACGCCGGCCAGATGGCGGGCGGCGTGCTGCGCCCGGGCGACGAGGTGCTCGTGCTGCCGTCCGGCGAGCACAGCCGCATCGCGTCGATCGACACCTTCCGCGGCCCGGTGCAGGAGGCGTTCGCGCCGATGTCGGTGACGGTCAGGCTGGAGGACGACGTCGACGTCTCGCGCGGCGACATGATCGCCCGCCCGCAGAACCGGCCGCTGCTCGAGCGCGAGGTCGACGCGATGGTCTGCTGGATGAGCGAGACGCCGTCCAAGCCGAACGGCCGCTACGTCATCAAGCACACCACCCGCACGACGCGCGCGGTCATCACCTCGCTGCTGCACCGCATCGACGTCGACACGCTGCACCGCGAGGACGGCGTCGACCACCTCGAGCTCAACGAGATCGGCCGCATGCAGCTGCGCACGGCGGTCCCGCTCGCGTTCGACACGTACCGCCGCAACCGCGCGACCGGCAGCTTCGTCCTGATCGACGAGGCGACGAACGACACGGTCGCCGCCGGCATGATCACCGGCACCGTCGACCGCGACGAGGAGCGGTCGCCGAACGTCGTCTGGGACCGCGCCGGGGTGACGAGCGAGCGCCGCGCCGAGGCGCTCGGGCGCCGCGGGGCGACGCTGTGGTTCACGGGGCTGCCGTCGTCGGGGAAGTCGACGATCGCGGCGGCGCTCGAGGAGCGCCTGGTCGCGGCCGGCATCCACGCCTATCGGCTCGACGGCGACAACCTGCGCCACGGCCTCAACGCCGACCTCGGGTTCTCGGCCGCCGACCGCGCGGAGAACGTCCGCCGCACCGCCCACGTCGCGCGCCTGGTCGCCGACGCGGGCGTCGTCGCGATCCCCTCGCTCGTCAGCCCGTACCGCGCCGACCGCGAGCTCGCGCGCAAGGTGCACGAGGACGCCGGCATCGCGTTCCTCGAGGTCTTCGTCGACACGCCGCTCGAGGAGTGCGAGCGGCGCGACCCGAAGGGGCTCTACGC
>DASZDF010000612.1:0-6286 GCA_035942275.1 Solirubrobacteraceae bacterium
CGAGGTAGCGCTTGGCGATCTGGAGCTTCTCCTCGTCGGTGTAGCCCGCGAGCTGGATCACCTCCATGCGATCGAGCAGCGGCGCCGGGATCGTGTCGAGCGTGTTCGCCGTCGCGATGAACATGACGCCCGACAGGTCGAACGGGAGGTCGAGGTAGTGGTCGCGGAACGTCGCGTTCTGCTCGGGGTCGAGCACCTCGAGCATGGCGGAGGCCGGGTCGCCGCGGAAGTCCGCGCCCATCTTGTCGATCTCGTCGATCATGAAGAGCGGGTTGCGCGTGCCGGCGTCGCGCAGCGCGCGCACGATCACGCCCGGCAGCGCCCCGACGTACGTGCGGCGGTGCCCGCGGATCTCCGCCTCGTCGCGCACGCCCCCGACGCTGATGCGCTCGAACTCCCGCCCGAGCGCCCGCGCGATCGACCGGCCGAGCGACGTCTTGCCGACGCCGGGCGGCCCGGCGAAGCAGAGGATCGATCCGCGCGCGTCCGGCTTGAGCCGCCGCACCGCGAGGAACTCGAGGATGCGGTCCTTCACCTTCTCGAGGCCGAAGTGGTCGGCGTCGAGGACCTCGCGCGCGTGCGCGAGGTCGAGGTTGTCGTCGGTCGTCGCCGTCCACGGCAGCGACGCGATCCACTCGAGCCAGCCGCGGATGACGCCGTGCTCGGCGGCCGCCTGCGGCAGGCGCTCCAATCGCGACAGCTCCCGATCGACCTGCCGGCGCACGTCGTCGGGCAGCTCGATCCCCGCGAGCTGCTCACGCAGCTCGTCGACCTCCGCCTCCGCGGGGTCCTTCTCCCCCAGCTCGTCCTGGATCGCCTTGAGCTGCTGGCGCAGGAACATCTCGCGCTGCTGGCCCTCGATCTCTCCTTGGACCTGCGACTGGATCCGCGTGCCGATCTGGATGACCTCGAGCTCCCGCGCGAGGATCTCCGCGATCCGGCGCAGGCGCCGGCCGACGTCCAGCTCCTCGAGCAGCTCCTGGCGCTCGTCGGTGCGCAGCCGCAGCGAGCCCGCGATGAAGTGCGAGAGCTGCGCGGGGTCCTCGATGTTCGCGACCGCGACCTGGAGCTCCTCGGGCAGGTAGGGCAGCGACTCGATGATCTGGCTGAAGGTGCCCTGGACGTTGCGCGCGAGCGCGGTCAGCTCGGCCGACGGCTCGACGACGACGTCGGGTGCGTCCGCGACCTCGGCGACGAGGTAGGGCTGCTCGCGCACCCACCGCGTGACGCGCACGCGCTGCGCGCACTGCACGAGGATGCGCAGCGTCCCGTCGGGGGCGCGGAGCATGCGCGCGATGACGCCGACGACGCCGACCTCGTAGAGCTGGTCGGGGGGCGGCTCCTCGAGCTCGGGATCGCGGCTCGCGGCCATCACGATCAGCCGGTCGCCGGCCAGCGCGTCGTTGACGAGCTCGATCGAGCGCGGCTGGCCGATGGCCAGCGGCATCATCGTCTCCGGGAACGCGACCGCCTCGCGCAGGGGCAGGACGCGCGCGGGCGACGGCGTCACCCGGGCCCCGCCGCCGTTCGCCGGCGCGACGGTCTCGATCACGCGTCGGGGTCCCGCTCGGTGATCGGGACCGAGCGGCGCCGCGCGTCCGGACGCGCGAGCGGCAGGGTGATCTCGAGGATGCCGTCGTGGTAGGCGGCCTTCGCCTCCTCGGCGACGACGTCCGCGCCGAGCGGGATGACGCGCCGGAACGCGCCGTTGCTCATCTCGACCTGCTGGTAGAGGCGCCCCTCGGCACGCGGCGGCCGGCGGCGGCCGGCGATCAGCAGCTCGCGGCCGCGGACCTCGACCGACACCTCGTCGGGGTCGACGCCCGGCAGCTCGACCTGCACGACCGCGCGCGGCGGCTCGCCGACGTAGAAGACGTCGACCGCGGGCGCGTAGCCCGCCCGCCCGCGCGCGCGCCGCTGGCCGAGCAGCTCGTCGACCTCGCGCTGCATGCGCTCGAAGTTGCCGAAGAGGTCGCGCGACGGGGCCACGGCGGAAGGGATACCACGGGCGGAGCGGCTAGGCCGCGGGGATCGAGGAGCCCGAGAAGAAGAAGAACCAGACCTCGAAGACCACGACCGCGAGCGCGACCGCGACGACCAGCACGCGCTCGAGCGGCGTGACCGCGTCCTTCTCGCGCTCGTAGTTGACGCGCTCGGCGCGCATCGACCGCAGCCACGGCACGTGCCGGCGGACGCTCTGCGGCCGGCCCGTGATCTCGTCGTACGTGTTCGACGCCCAGCTCAGCACCCACATGAGCGCCAGGCACGCGACGGCGAGCACGAGGATGACGAGGAAGACGGGGCCCATCGACGGGCGGCTGCTCGTCGACGCGCGCGAGCCCACCCACACCGCGAGCAGCGGCGCGCCGGTCCAGATGTTGACGGCCGCGAGCGCCATCGTCGTCTGCAGTCCTATGCGCTCGAGCCTGAGCTTCACATACAGAACTGTATCCAGATACACTGCCCCAGGTCAAATGGCTTCCCCGTCACGCCTTTCCCGCGCCGAGAGCCAGGCCCGCACCCGCCAGGCGCTGCTCGACGCCGCCGGCGAGGTCTTCGTCGAGCGCGGGCTGCACCGCACGAGCGTGGAGGCGATCGCCGAGCGGGCGGGCTTCACCCGCGGCGCCTTCTACTCGAACTTCGGAAGCAAGGAGGAGCTGTTCGCCGAGCTGCTGCAGTCGACCGTCTACCGGGCGTACCGCGAGATGGGCGAGCGCCAGCTCTCCGGCGGCGAGCCGATCCCCACCGCGCGCGAGACCGCCAGGACGCTCGCGAGGATCCAGGCGCACCCCGACGGCCGCTGGATGTTCCGCCTGTGGCTCGAGCTGCTGCTCGAGGCCGGCCGCGACGAGAAGATGCGCAAGCTCGCGCTCGAGTTCTGGCGCACGAACCGCAAGCTGATCGCGAAGATCGTGGAGAAGCGCTTCGCGGAGCGGGGCGAGAAGCCGCCGCTCGAGCCGATGACGATGTCGAGCGCGCTCATCGCGATGGACATCGGCCTCGCGATCCAGCACCACGTCGACCCCGAGGCCGTTCCCCTCGCGGCCTACCCCGACGTCTTCGGCGCGCTCTTCGACCCGCTCTAGTCCTTCGACGGGCCGGGCGCGATCGGCGACGGCGACGCGATGAAGAACCACAGCTCGAAGGCGAGGATCGCCAGGACGACGGAGAGGACGAGGAACCGCTCGAGCGGCGTGATCCCGTCCTTCTCGCGCTCGTAGTCGACGCGCTCGCCGCGCGCGCTGCGCAGCCAGGACACGTGGCGCTTGACCATCTGCGGCTTCCCGGTCAGGGCGTCGTAGCGGGCGGACGTCCAGCTCAGCGCGTAGATGAGCGCGAGGCAGGCGACGAAGAGGACGACCACGACGAGCAGCACCGGCGCCATCGTCACCGTCGTCGACGACGTCGTCGCGCGCGAGCCCACCCACAGCGCGAGCAGCGGCGCGCCGGTCCAGATGTTGATCGCCGACAGCGACATCGCGATCTGAAGCCCGAGCCGCTGCGCCTTCTTGCTCACATACACGACTGTATCCGAATACATTCGCGTACGCGAGGGCTACACCTCGTAGACGGCGCCCTCCTGCGCGACCTCGACCGGCGCGCCGAAGGCCTCTGTCGCGCAGTCGCGCGCCCAGAGGTGGTCCATCTCGTCGGAGATGTGGGTGAGGACGAGGCGCTTCGCGTTCGCGGCCTTGCCGTGCTCGCCCGCCTCCTGCGGCGTCAGGTGCCCGCGCTCGCCGGAGCGCTCGGGCCGGGGCAGCGTCGCCTCGAGCAGGACGAGGTCGGCGCCCTCGGCGAAGCGGATGACCTCCTCGCTCGGCCGGTGGTCGGCGCCGTAGACGATCCGGCCGCCGCCGTTCGCCGACGTCAGCTCGACCGCCTGGGTCGGCGTGAAGTGCGGGACGGGGTGGAAGCGCACGCGGATGCCGCCGACCTCGAGCTGCTCGTCGCAGTCGTACTCGCGCAGGTCGAACGCGTTCTCGATGAGGTCCTCGTTCCCCCACGCCCCGACGACGCGGCGGAAGAAGTCCTTCGCCCCCGGGGGCGCGTGGAGGACCGGGCGCGCCGGGTTGTCCGTCCCCGGCCAGCGGTCGACCGGCACCGGCTGCTGGCGCGGCGCGTACACGAGCGCGTACGCGTACGGGACGAGGTCGAGCACGTGGTCGGCGTGCAGGTGCGAGATGACGACCGCATCGACGTCGACGTAGTCCACGAACTTGCGCAGCTTCGCGAACACGCCGTTGCCGCAGTCGAGGAGCAGGACGGTGCCGTCCTCCTCGACGAGGTAGCCGCTGCACGCGCCGCCGGCGTCCGTGTAGGACGGCGACTTGCCGAGGACCGTCAAGCGCACGAGGCGTGATGCTAACCGCACGTGAGCGCGGCGCGGCCGGGCGCGGTCGGCAAGCGGCTCGCGCCGAAGGCCGGAGGAGGAGGATCGGCGGCATGCGCCACGCCGCGCACGCGCTCCTGGTCGTCTTCCTCGCCGCGCTCGCCGCCGGCCTCGCGCTGACGATCGACCACGCCGGCGAGGCCATCTACAACCTGCCGGGCTACGCGGTCGGGATCGCGATCGCCGTCGCGGCGATCGCCGTCGCCGGCGCGGCGCTCGTGTGGCGCTCGCGCGACGTGTGGTCGGGCGTCGGCGCGGCCGTGGTCGCTGCGCTGACGGTGGGAGGCCTGCTGGCGATCCTGTCGATCGGGCTGGTGCTGCTCGCCCTCGCCGCCGCGCTGGGCGTGCTGCTCGCGACCCGCGCGCCCGCCGGGCCGCGCCGCGGGCTCGCCCTCGCCGGAGGCGCCCTCGTGGGCGTGGCGCTGCCGCTCGTCGCGCTGACCGCGCTCTCCGGGCCGCTCGTCGACTGCGCAGGCGGGAGCTCCGGCGAGAACTTCTTCATGGGGCTCGAGTCGAGCTCGGGGTCGTCGAGCGCCACGGTCGACGTCGACGGCAACGCCAGCGGCCGCGCGACCGGCGACAGCTACGAGTACGAGTACGAGTGCCGCGGCGACCGGTTGGTCCGCTTCGACCTCCGCGAGCGCTGACGCGCTCGGCGCGTCACGCGTGGAGCGCGGCCTGCTCCTGCGCGGTGGGGAACGCCCAGGTCGAGCGCGTGCGCCGCTCCTGCCTGAACGTGAAGCGCAGCTGCTGCGGCGGACGCAGTCCCTCGGGCCTGTTCGGGCGGAAGGTGGGGCACGGCTCGTCGTCGCTGAGCGCGCACAGCAGGTTGCACCGGAAGTAGCAGTCGTCGCACGTCACCTTCTTCGCCATGGCCCGGACAAGATCACATCCCGGCCACGTTCGCGACCGCGCTTCCCGCAAACGACGGGAAAACGAAAGACCCCGCTCTGAGCGGGTTTTTCGAACGTTTTGCTGGAGGGAGCGGGTTTTCTTACAACGCGCCCGCGGTGGCCTCGGCGCGGTCGGCGATGAGGCCCGCCAGCGCGAGCGACGAGGTGGCCGCCGGCGACGGCGCGTTGCGCACGTGCAGGACGCCGCCGTGCTCGCCGACGAGGAAGTCGTCGACCAGCCTGCCGTCGCGCCCGACCGCCTGCGCACGGACGCCCGCGGTCGTCTCCCGCGCGACGTCGCCGGGCTCGAGGTCCGGCACGAACGTGCGGCACGCCTCGACGAACGCGCGCCGGCTGGCCGCGAGGCGCATCTCGGTCAGGCCGGTGCGCCACCACTTGCGCATGACGCGCCACGTCCCCGGCCAGCGCAGCGTGTCGGCGACGTCGCGGCCGCGGACGCGGCGCAGCCGGTAGGCGTCGCGCGCGCCGACCAGCAGCGCGCTCGGGCCGAGCCACACCTCGCCGCTGATGTGCCTCGTCAGGTGGACGCCGAGGAACGGCAGCTCGGGATCCGGCACCGGGTAGATGAGCCCCTGCACGAGCCGCCGCGCCTCCGGCTTCAGCTTCAGGTAGGCGCCGCGGAACGGCACGACGCGCGGGTCCGCCGGCGCGCCGAGCTGGACGGCGAGGCGGTCGGCCCACGGCCCGGCGCAGAAGATCGCGTTGTCCGCGCGCAGCGGTCCGCGGTCACCGCGGAGCACGACGCCCGACCCGTCGCGCTCGGCGCCGGTGACCTCGTGGCCGAGCAGCAGCCGGGCGCCGCGCTCCTCGAGGTCGCGGGCGAGCGAGCGGGCGACGCCCGGGAAGTCGACGATGCCGGTGTTCGGGGAGTGCAGCGCCGCGACACCCACGCAGTGCGGCTCGACCTCGCGCAGGCCGTCGCGGTCGAGGCGCCTCAGCCCGGGGACGCCGTTCGCGTGCCCGCGCCGCTCGAGCTCGTCGA
>DASZDF010000613.1:0-3339 GCA_035942275.1 Solirubrobacteraceae bacterium
GGATCGAGGACCCGCGGGAGCGGGCGGAGCGGCGGGCCGCCGACGAGCGGCTCGCCGACGCGATCGCGCGCGACGGCGTCGCGGCGTTCGCCTCGCGGTGGGAGGCGCAGCCGCTCTTCGCCGGGCAGCCGGCGGAGGTCGCCGCGGCGGCGCGGGCGGAACGGCTGCGCCACACGCCCGCCGCGCTCGCCGCGTCGCTCCGAGGGCTCGGCACGGGGACCATGGAGCCCGTCTGGGACCGCCTGCACGAGCTGACGATGCCCGCGCCCGTTGTCGTGGGGGAGCGCGACGCGAAGTTCGTCGCGTTGGGCGAGCGGCTCGCGCGGGAGCTGCCGAGCGCCGATCTCGTCGTGGCCGAGGGCGCCGGTCACGCGGTGCATCTCGAGCGGCCGGAAGCGGTCGCCGTCGCGCTGTAGGGCGCCTACACGCCGAGGCCCGGCCCCGCCGGCACCGCGATCGCGCCGTCGACGACGCGCAGCGCCGGCTCCTCGTCGAACAGCGCGAGCGTCGCGAGCCCGCACGCGGGGAGCGGCGACAGCGCCGCCGCCGCGTGGACCGCCGCCGCGATCCCGAGCGGACCGTCGAACGTCGAGGCGACGTAGGGCTCGGCCCCGGTCGCGCGCACCAGCTCCGCCGCCGCGAGCAGACCCGAGATCCCGCCGCAGCGCGAGAGCTTCAGGCACACCGCGTCCGCCGCGGCGCTCATCATCGCGCCGGGCTCCGCGGCGGTCTCGTCCATCGCGATCCGCACCGGGATCGCGCGGCGGACCTGCCGCAGCGCCTCGATCCCGTGCACCGGCTCCTCGACCAGCTCGAGCCCTGCGGGGGCGAGCGCCTCGATCGTCGCGATCGCCTCCTCGATCGACCACGCGCCGTTGGCGTCGAGGCGCAGGTCGACCGCCGGGCCGGCCGCCGCCCGCACCGCCGCCACCCGCCCCGCGTCGTCGCCGATCCCCACCTTCAGCTTCAGGCAGCCGAACCCCGCGCGCGCGGCCTCCGCGGCGGCCGACGCCGCGCCCGCCCGGTCCGCCGCGACGATCGTCGCGTTCACGGGCACCGTCGCCGCGAAGTCGTCGGTCAGCAGCGCGGCGACCGGCAGCCCCTCGCGCCGGCCCGCGCGGTCCCACAGGGCGAGGTCGACCGCGGCCAGCGCCTGCGGGAGGTCGGCGATCTCCCGGCATGCGTCCAGCACCGCCGAGCCGCCGAGCTCGCCGACACGGGACAGCACCGGCACGTAGGCGTCGAGCGCCTCGCGCACCGACCGCAGCGCGACGCCGTCGTACTCCTCGAGCGGCGCCGCCTCGCCGCGGCCGCCGTCGATCGTCAGCTCGAGGATCGTGCGGGAGCGCAGCTCGCCGAAGGCGGTCGCCACCGGCCGGCGGAAGCCGAGCGTGCGTTCCTCGACGCGGACGCGCATTCAGGACAACAGGATGCCCGCGGAGAGCAGCACGCAGAACACGAGCTGGAGCATCCCGGTCCCCGCCAGCGCGCGGTTCAGCGTCGGCCCGTCGCTGTGGGTCTGGACCGTCTGGATGAGCCGCCAGGCGAGCGGCGCGGCGGCCGCCGCGACCAGGACCCACCAGCCGATCGCGAACGCCAGCGGGATCAGCACCCCGAACGCCGCGGCGAGCATCGCGGCGTAGAGCGCGCGGGTCCGGTCGCGGCCGAGGCGGACGGCGAGCGTCCGCTTCCCGGCGCGCCGGTCGGTCTCGAGGTCGCGGACGTTGTTGACGACGAGGATCGCCGCGGCGAGCAGGCCGACCGGGATCGCGAGCACGAAGGCCTCGGTCGGGAGCGTCTCGGCCTGGACGTAGTACGTGCCGGTGACCGCGACGATGCCGAAGAACGTGAAGACGAAGAGCTCGCCGAGCCCCTCGTAGCCGTACGGGCGCGGGCCGCCGGTGTAGAGGACGCCGGCGAGGATGGACGCGGCGCCGACGAGCAGCAGCTCGGGCCCGGCGACGGCCACGAGGTACATCCCGACGAGGACGGCCAGGCCGAACGTGACGTACGTCGCCACGAGGACCTGCCGCGGCGGCACGAGCCCGCCGGCGGTCACGCGGACCGGGCCGAGGCGGTCCTCGGTGTCGGCGCCGCGGCGGGCGTCGGAGTAGTCGTTCGAGAGGTTCGTGCCGACCTGGATCAGGACCGACCCGAACAGCGCGGCGAGGAACGCGAGCGCGTGGAACTCGTCGTCGTGGAGGGCGAGCGCGGTCCCGACGAGGACCGGCGCGATCGCGGCGGGCAGCGTCCGCGGCCGTGCGGCCATGAGCCAGATCCGCGACGTCTTCACGGACGGCGCGGGAACTTCGAGAAGTCCGGGCGGCGCTTGGCCTTGTACGCCTCGCGGCCCTCGCGCGCCTCCTCGGTCGCGTAGAAGAGGAGGTTCGTGTCGTGGGCGAGCTGCTGGATCCCCGCGAGGCCGTCCTCGTCGGCGTTGAAGCTCGCCTTGAGCAGGCGCAGCGAGAGCGGCGACATCGCGAGCATCTCGCGGCACCACTCCACCGTCTCCTCCTCGAGCCGCTCGAGCGGGACGACGGCGTTGACGAGCCCCCAGTCCAGCGCCTGCTGTGCGTCGTACTGGCGGCAGAGGAACCAGACCTCCTTCGCCCGCTTCTGGCCGATCTGGCGGGCGAGCAGCGCCGCGCCGAAGCCGCCGTCGAACGACCCGACGCGCGGCCCGGTCTGCCCGAAGCGGGCGTTGTCGGCGGCGATCGTCAGGTCGCAGACGACGTGCAGCACGTGCCCGCCGCCCACGGCGTAGCCGGCGACCATCGCGACGACCGGCTTCGGGAGCCGCCGAATCTGGACGTGCAGGTCGGTGACGTGGAAGCGCCCGACCGCGCCGCTGCCCGGCGTCGTCTCGTAGCCGGTGTCGCCGCGCACGCGCTGGTCGCCGCCCGAGCAGAACGCCAGCGGCCCCTCGCCGGTGAGGACGACGACCCCCACCGAGGTGTCCTCGCGGGCCAGCTCGAACGCCTGCGACATCTCGATGACGGTCTGCGGCCGGAACGCGTTGCGGACCTCGGGACGGTTGATCGTGATCTTCGCGATGCCGTCGCCCGAGAGCTCGTAGCGGATGTCCTCGAACTGGGCGGCGGGCTGCCATTCGACACTCATGGGACCGGCAAGGCTACTTTCAGCCCCGTGATCGTCGACGCCTGGCTCCCGCGCGCCGCCGCCGCACGCCCCGACCACCCCGCGATCAACGACATGACCTACGCGGAGCTGCTCGACCGGGCGCGGTCCGCGGCGGCCGGCCTGGACGTGGGGGAGAGGGTCGCGCTCGGCGGCCTGACGGGCGAGGACTTCGCGGTCGCGCTGCACGCCTGCCTGCTC
>DASZDF010000614.1:0-1550 GCA_035942275.1 Solirubrobacteraceae bacterium
CTTGCCGAGCTTGCCCGCGACCTCGAGCAGCGCGTAGTTCTGCATGTTGCGCGCGCCGATCTGCACGACGTCGGCGTGCTCGTGGATCGCGTCGGCGTGCTGGGTGTCGAGCAGCTCGGTCACGACGGGGAGGCCGGTCGCTTCGCGCGCCTCGGCGAGGATCCGCAGCGCCTCCGCGCCGAGTCCCTTGAACGCGAACGGCGAGGTCCGCGGCTTGAACGCCCCGCCCCGCAGCATCGACGCGCCCGCCGCCCTGACCGCCTGCGCCACGTTGAGCGTCTGCGTCGGCGACTCGACGGTGCACGGCCCCGCGATCAGGCAGAACGTCTCGCCGCCGCCGACCAGCCGCCCCGCGATGTCGAACCGCGAGGGCTCGTGGTGGCTGAGCTCGGAGGACGCGAGCTTGTACGGGCGCGAGATCGGCACGACGCGGTCGACGCCGGGCAGGCCCTCCAGCCCGAGCTCGGCGACGCCCTGCGGATCCCCGATCGCGCCGATCGCCGTCGTCAGCTCGCCGGGCATGACGACGACGTGGACGCCGGTGCTCACGAGCCGCTCGCGCACGGCGTCGACCTGCTCGTCGGAGGCGCCCGGTGTCATCACGATCATCATGCTGGGCGTGATGGTACGAGCCTGCGCGCTGCTGGCCGCGCTCCTGCTCGCGGGCTGCGGCGGAGACTCCGGCTCGTCCTCCGACCCGCCCCCGCGCGCCGAGCGGGCGCACGGCGCGGTCGTCTGGGCCATCGGCGACGCGGCGACCGAGGGCGACGCCCCGCGGCCCCTCGCCGAGCTCGTCGGCCGCAGCCGCGTCGACAAGCTGCTCTACCTCGGCGACGTCTACGAGACCGGGACGCTCGCGGAGTTCCGCGCGTTCTACGAGCCGCTCTACGGGCGCCTCGCGGCGAAGACCGCGCCGGTCGTCGGCAACCACGAGGGCGGGAACTACGAGTCGGGCTACGCCGCGTACTGGCGCGAGAAGCTCGGGCGCGGGCGTTCTTCCACCACCCGCGGTTCAACGCGGGCAGGCACGGCGACGACCGCGGCATCCGGCCGCTGTGGAACGCGCTGCGCGGTCGGGCGGTCGCCGTCATCTCCGGCCACGACCACAACCTCCAGCGCTTCGAGCCGGCCGACGGAACCGTGCAGTACGTCAGCGGCGCGGGCGGCCGGAGCCGCTACACGGTCGACACCGACGACCCCCGCCTCGCGTTCTCCCACGACGGCACGGAGGGCGCCCTGCGGATCGCGCTGACGCCCGGCCGGGCAGACCTGCGCTTCGTCGCGGCCGACGGCACCGTCCTGGACACCAGCACCGTGACGTGCGAGGGCTGATCCGGGGGCGTTTCGCCGCTATGCTCGGTGCCGCCTGGTGGGCGTAGCTCAGTTGGTAGAGCTCCGGGTTGTGGTCCCGGCGGCCGCGGGTTCGAGTCCCGTCGCTCACCCTCTTCGTCCCTGCAAATCCTGATCTTCCACCTAGTGGTCGATCCAGTACGGGGCAAATGCGGCGAAATCGAATGCCCTGAGACGGCTTTCGCGGGGCACGCGATGAC
>DASZDF010000615.1:0-4504 GCA_035942275.1 Solirubrobacteraceae bacterium
CGCGACGGCGCGCCGCGGATCTTCTCCGTCCCGCGGACGGGCAGCGACCACCAGCTCCACGACGGCCACGCCGCGGTCGGGACGGGCGACATCTTCGCCGACTTCGCCATGGTCTCCGTCGCGCACCTCGGCACGCCCGACCTCACGACCGAGCAGGCGAAGATGGTCGCGCTGAAGGCGATCGCCGACGCGATCTCGGTCGCGGCCGTGTACCTCGGGCCGCCGATCCAGATGTCGGTGGTCACCGCGAGCGGGGTCCGGACCGTCCCGCGCGCGGAGATCGAGGGCGGCCTGAGCGACTCCGTCGACGCGTGGAAGGCGCGTCAGCGCGAGAGCCTCGGGCCGCTCGCCTCACCCGCACCGATCATCCGTCGAGCGGCGGCCGGGTGAGGAGCCGACTATGAGTACCATGATTCCAATGGTGGGGTCGCGTTCAGCGCGGGAGGGCGCTGGCTTGATGAACCGGAGTGACGACGTCTCCGCGCGCGAGCGGCGCGGGCTCGATCGCGCGCGCCGCTCGCTCGAGCGGGGCCGGCGGGTCAGGGGCCGCGTGGTGGCCTCCGGCGACCACGGCGTGCTCGTCGAGCTGCGCGGCGTGCCCGGGCACGTCCCGCCCGGCGAGGTCGTGGAACGCCCGACGTCGCGCAGGATCTGGGGCCGCGCCGCGGGCCAGTGGGAGGGGTGGGTCGAGGCGGTGGGGGAGGACCTCGTGCACCTCTCCGCCACCCGCGCCGCCGAGCGCGGCGTCCGCACGGGCGAGGTCCTCACCACCGGCCGCTCCGGCGCGCTCACCCGGCTCGACGACGACGGGTCGCTCGCGGTCGTGCCGTGGGACGAGCTCTCCTGGCAGCCGGCGCTCGAGGCCCCGCCGATCGAGCGCGGCACGAAGGTGGCCGGCACGGTCGTGGGGCTGAGCCTCGACGGCCCGCTGCTCTCGCCGCGGGCCCTCACGCCGTCGCCGTGGCCGGCGATCGCCCTCGCGCTGCCCGAGGGGGCGGAGGTCGTCGTCGACGTCGAGGCGACCGCGGACGGCCGCGCGCTGCTGCGGACCACCTCCGCCCCGCGCGCCGCCGCCGTCGTGCCGCTCGACCGGCTGCCGCCCGGCACCGGCGAAGGAACCGAGCTCGACGCCACCGTCGTCCGCGTCAACGTCGTCGGCGGCGCGGTCGTGCTCGGCGGCTTCAGCCCCCGGAGTCCTCGTGCTCCTCGGCGCGCGCGAGCAGCTCCGACGCCGGGACCTCCAGCGCCTCGGCAAGCCGCTTCAGGTTCGTGTAGCTGACGTTCCGCTCACCGCGCTCGATCCCGCCGAGGTACGTCCGGTGCATGCCGCTCAGGTGCGCGAGGTCCTCCTGCGAGATGCCGCGCCCGCTCCGGTAGTCGCGCACGGCGCGCCCGAGCGCCGCGTGCGATTGGGACCGGGACGCCATGCCCCCGAAAGCTGTTCCGCCGCCACTTATCGGTCTACAGTCTATGAGTAGCAACCGGTGCGTGCGCAGCGGTTTTCCGGCGGCGGCGGCCGGCGTCGCGCGGTTCAGCTCGCGGGAGCGCGCGCGCGATGCCGCACGACGATCGCGGCCTCGACCAGCAACCCGAGCAGGCGGTCGAGCCACTCGGCGCTCACGAGCTCCGGCGGCAGCTCGCCGTGCACCCACACCGCGCCCGCGCCGGACTGCGCGTAGCGCACTAGCACGAGACCGCGGTTGCGGAACAGCAGCTCGTGCTCGTCGACCTGGTCGGGGCCGACCGCCTCGCACTGCGCGCGCAGCAGCCCGTCGCGGAACGCGAGCCCCACGTGCAGGGGCCAGCCGGCGGCGTCGACGGTGATGCCCCACTCGCCGGGAGCGACCTCGCGCGAGGGCGCGTCGAGCGACGCGAGGAACTCGGAAACTGCGCTGTTTTCGACCCCTGTCACGGTGCTATCGTCCCACGCACAGCTTCTGTCGCACGCCCCGGTCTCCCTGGGCGCGCGGCGCCGGACCGGAAGCGGGCGCGAGCCCGCTTTCGCTGTGTCAGGGGAAGGTGATGCAGACCATGAGCAGCGCAATCCAAGAGCAGATCGAGGCCCGCCTCGCCCAGGCGGAGCCCGACGTCGAGGTCCTCACGGCGGAGGTCGTCGGCACCGGGACTGTGCGCGTGTTCATCGATCACCCCAAGGGGGTGACGCTCGCCCTCTGCGAGCGCGTCACCCACCACCTCGCCGAGGTCCGCGAGCAGTACGCGCTCGAGGTCTCGAGCCCCGGCCCGAAGCGCCCGCTGACCAAGCCGCAGCACTTCCGGCGCTTCATCGGCCGGCGCGCGCGCGTCCGCACGCGCGGCGAGCACGAGGGTCATCACAGCTTCACGGGGGAGCTCGTCGGCGCCTCCGACGACACGGTGACCATCGCCGCCGACAACGGCGTCATCGCCATCCCGTACGCCGACATCACGCGATCGAACCTGGTGGAGGAGTAGCGAATGTCCCGCGAGATCCTGGAGGCGATGACCGCGCTCGCGCGCGAGAAGGGCATCGCTCCCGACAAGCTCCGTCACGCGCTCGAGGACGCGCTCCTGTCCGCCTACAAGAAGCAGCCGGGCAGCGCGAAGTACGCGCGCGTCGAGCTCGATCCCGAGACCGCGGACTACCGCGTCATCGAGCTGATCGTTCCCGAGCGCCTCGAGGCGCACCTGATCGTCGAGACGATCGACGAGAACACGGTCGTCGACCCCGAGACGGGCGAGATGGTCGAGCCCCAGGACCCGGAGATCGACCCGGTCAAGTTCGAGCAGTACAAGGACCAGATCGACGAGCGCGACGTCACGCCGGAGGACTTCGGCCGCATCGCCGCGCAGACCGCCAAGCAGGTGATCCTCCAGCGGATCCGCGAGGCGGAGCGGGACATGATGTACGAGGAGTACCGCGACCGCGTGGGCGAGCTGATCACCGGCATCGTCCAGCAGTCCGACAACCGCTACACGCTCGTGCAGCTGCGCGAGCGCGTCGAGGCGCTGCTCCCGCGCTCCGAGCAGGTCGACGGCGAGCGCTACGACCACGGCTCGCGCATCAAGGCCGTGATCAAGGAGGTCTCGCCCTCCACGAAGGGCCCGTCGATCATCGTGTCGCGCCGCGACCCCGAGCTCATCAAGAAGCTCTTCGAGCTCGAGGTCCCGGAGATCGCCGACGGCCTCGTCGAGATCGAGAACGTCGCGCGCGAGCCCGGCTACCGCTCGAAGATCGCGGTCGTCAGCCACCAGCAGGGCGTCGACCCCGTCGGCGCGTGCGTCGGCCCGCGCGGCTCGCGGGTGCGCATGGTCGTCTCCGAGCTGCGCGGCGAGAAGATCGACATCATCCCCTACAACGACGAGCCCGCCCGCTTCGTCGCGAAGGCGCTGAGCCCCGCGCGCGTGCGCGAGGTGCTCGTCGACGACGACGCGCGCCAGGCGACGGTCATCGTCCCGGACGACCAGCTGTCGCTGGCCATCGGCCGCGAGGGCCAGAACGCGCGGCTCGCCGCGCGGCTCACCGGCTGGCGCATCGACATCCGCTCCGAGACGGAGTTCGCGACCGAGGAGCAGGACGGCGACTACGGCGGCGAGGAGGAGCTCGACGGGCGCTGTCACGCGATCCTCACCAACGGCCGGCGCTGCCCGAACGCCGCGCTGCCGAGCTCGCGCTACTGCGGTCTCGACGCGCACCAGGCGCTCGCGGGCATCGAGACCGACGCGGTCGCCGACCTGAGCGGCAACGGCGCCGGCGCGGACGTCGTCGAGCCCGGCGAGGTGGCCGTCGCCGACGAGCCGGTGGTCGACGAGCCCCTGGCCGCCGAGCCGGTCCCCGCGGGCGAGACGCCGGCGGTCGAGTCCGACGAGGCGGTCGCCGGCTCCGCGGCCGACGAGCTCGAGCCGCAGGCCGACGCCGCCGAGCCGACCGGAGAATAAAGACGACCGGAAGTCGTCAGCCGTTTCCGACCGCGGGGCCGGATGCCCCGCGGAGGTGATCCCACGGCGGAACGCAGGTGCATCGCGTGCTGGCGGATCGGCGAGCAGTCGTCGTTCCGCCGCTTCGCGGTCGACGAGACGGGGGCGGTGGTGGCCGATCAGCGGCGTGAGCTTCCGTCCCGCGGCGCCTACGTCTGCGACGACGCGTGCCTCGCGCAGGCGACGAAGCGGCGCGCGTGGGGACGAGCGTTCAGGCGTGCCGTGACCCCGCCGAGCACCGGATAGACTCGCTCAGCGCATGGCGAAGATCCGTGTACACGAGCTTGCCAAGGAACGCGAGATGTCCCCCCGGGACATGCTCGCGAAGCTCCAGGCTGCCGGTCTTCCCGTCAAGGCGGTCGCCTCGGCGGTGGACAAGCAGATGGCCGAGGACGCCCTCGCCGGCAAGAAGGTCACGCCGAAGACGAACGGCGCCGGGAACGCTCCGCAGGCGCGCTCGCAGCGCGTCGGCGGCACCAGCGACTCCCCGCGCCCGCTCGGCACCGGCGACGGCCCGCGCCCCGTGCGCCAGACCCGCCAGGCCCAGGAG
>DASZDF010000616.1:0-2756 GCA_035942275.1 Solirubrobacteraceae bacterium
GCGGATCAGCGCGCGTACTCGACGGCCCGCGACTCCCGGATCACCGTCACCTTGATCTGGCCCGGGTACTCGAGCTCCTGCTCGATCTCGCGGGCGCTCTCGTGGCTGAGGAGGGTCATGCCGTCGTCGTCGATGGCGCCCGGCTCGACCATGATCCGGATCTCGCGGCCCGCCTGCATCGCGTAGACCTTCTCGACCCCGGGGTGGCGCTCGGCGATCTGCTCGAGCTCGCGCAGGCGCTTGACGTAGGACTCGAGCGCCTCCCCGCGCGCGCCCGGACGGGCCCCGCTGAGGGCGTCCGCGGCCTGCACGATCACCGCCTCGACCGTCTGCGGCTCGACTTCGTTGTGGTGGGCCTCTGCCGCGTGGGCGACCGCCTCGGCCTCGCCGTGGCGGCGGATGAGGTCCCCGCCGACCAGCGCGTGCGGGCCCTCGACCTCGTGGGAGACCGCCTTGCCGATGTCGTGCAGCAGCGCGGCGCGGCGGGCCGTCTTGGCGCTGGCGCCGAGCTCGTCGGCCATGAGCGCCGCGAGGTGCGCGCACTCGACCGAGTGGGCGAGGACGTTCTGGCCGTACGACGTGCGGAACTTCAGCCGCCCGAGGATCTTCGTCAGCTCGGCGTCGAGGCCTTGGACGTTCGCGTCGAACGCCGCGCTCTCCCCCGCCTCGACGATGTGGCTCTCGAGCTCGGACTTCGCCTGGTAGAAGGCCTCCTCGATGCGGGCCGGGTGGATGCGACCGTCCTGGAGCAGCTTCTCGAGCGTCATCCGCGCGACCTCGCGGCGGACCCCGTCGAACCCGCTGAGCACGACCGCGTTCGGGGTGTCGTCGATGATGAAGTCGATGCCGGTGAGGTTCTCGAGGGCGCGGATGTTGCGCCCCTCGCGGCCGATGATGCGGCCCTTCATGTCGTCGGAGGAGAGCTGGACGACGGAGACCGTCGTCTCGGCCGCGTGGCTCGCGGCGAGGCGCTGCATCGCCACGGCGAGGATGCTCCGCACCCGGCGCTCCGCATCGCGCTTGGTCTGCTCCTCGATCTGCCTGAGGACCTTCACCGCGTCGTGGCGCGCCTGGTCCTCCACCTCCTTGACGAGCTGCGCGCGCGCCTGCGCGGCGCTGAGCCCGGAGACGCGCTCGAGCGCCCGCTCGTGCTCCTGGCGGCGCTCCTCGAGCGTCCTCCGCTCGTCGTCGAGCATCGTCGACTTCGTGACGAGCTCGGCGGAGCGCCGCTCGAGCTCGGCCGCGCGCTGCTCGAGCTCGGTCGCCCGCTGGCGCAGCTCGGTGGCGCGCTCCTCGAGCTCGCGCTCGCGGACGCCGTTCTGGGCGGCCGTGGCCCCACCGCCGCTGCCGCGGGCGGACCGTCCCCCCGCCCCGCCCCCCGGGGCCGCTCCGGCGCCGGCTTCGACCCCTGCCGGCCGGCGGAAGACGACGGCGGCGACGATCAACCCCGTCGCCACCAGCGCCGCCGCGATCACCGTTTCCATTGCGTGTCCTCTCCCCACGGGGCAGGCCGTGGCCGGCCCCGGTCTCGCTCTCTGAAGTTCGTCGGAGCGACGGACCGGGCCGTGCGGTGCACGCCGGGACAGGCTGGGTCGAGCGGGCCTCGCCCGCGGCTTCAGGCTACGAGGTCGTGGTCTGGGTTCGCGCCGGGCGCTCGTCGCCCGGGTCGTCGGTTCGCGATGTCTGAAGCTTCGGGGTCAAAACTGCTCTTTTGCTGCCCTTTCATGCCCTCACGGGCCCAATCACTTCGCTGCGCCGGATCGTAGTCCGCTCGGGACCGCTGCGCAACGCGGGCGTCAGCTTCGGTGGCGCTCCTGTGCGCCCGCTACGCCGCTCTGCTGTGCTCTCGGATCGCGTCGTAGGCGATCTCGAGGTCGTAGCCCTTGCGCACGAGGAAGCCGAGGGCGCGGTCTCGGTCGCGGTCGGTGGCCGGCGGCTCTCGCCAGCGGCGCTGGAGCAGCGCGACCGCCGCGTCGACCTCGGTCCCGAAGTCGCGGCCGCGCAGTGCCGCGCCGATGTGCTCGCGCTCGACGCCGAGCTCGACGAGCCTGCGCTCGATCCGGTCGCTCCCCCAGCCGTCGAGCGTCACGCGGTCCTCGGTGAAGCGGATCGCGAAGCGCGCGTCGTCGAGGTAGCCCTGCTCGCTGAGCTCCCTCCCCGCGTCGTCGATCGCGTCCTCGGCGACGCCCTTCTTGAGGAGGTGCCGCCGGACCTCGGCCACCGTGCGGTCGCGGTGGCCGAGGAACCGGAAGGCGAGGTCGACGGCGTCCGGCACGCCGATGGCGTCAGGCCGCTGCGACCACCGGCGGCGCTTCCTCGGCCATCGGCGGGATGTCCTTCTCGGGCTCGATCTCCGCGACCAGGTCGCGGTCGAGGCCGAGGGCGGCGTAGACCTTGTCCTCGATCTCCTTCGCGACCTCCGGGTGCTCGTCGAGGAACGCCTTCGCGTTGTGGCGCCCCTGGCCGAGGCGCTCGTCGCCGTAGGAGAAGAACGAGCCGGACTTGACGACCGCGCCGTGCTCGATCCCGAGGTCGAGGATGCAGCCGGACGACGAGATGCCCCTGCCGAACTCGATGTCGAACTCGGCCGGCTTGAACGGCGCGGCGACCTTGTTCTTCACGACCTTCACGCGGACGCGGTTGCCGACGGCCTCCGTGCCCTCCTTCAGCGTCTCGATCCGGCGGATGTCGAGACGCTGCGACGAGTAGAACTTCAGCGCGCGACCGCCCGGCTGCGTCTCCGGCGAACCAAACAT
>DASZDF010000617.1:0-13100 GCA_035942275.1 Solirubrobacteraceae bacterium
GTCCACGGCCGCCGCTGGACCAGGCGGCTCCACCGCATGGCGGCGGGCGGCCGGCCGTCGCCGCGCGGCCGCGGGGCGCGGCCGATCCGCAGGCGGTTTACGCCGCCGCGGGCGAAGCCGAGCAGCGCGGGCAGCAGCGTGACGGACGCGGCCATCACGACGAGGACGGCGAGCGAGGCGCTGAGCGCGACGCCGTAGAGGTAGGTGAGGCCCATGAGGAACAGGCCGAGCATCGAGATGACGACGGTGGTCCCGGCGACGAGCACCGAGCGCCCGGCGGTCGAGATCGCCTCGACGGTGGCCCCGTGCGGCGAGAGGCCGCGGTCGAGCGCCGCCCGGAACCGCGTCAGGATCAGGAGCGCGTAGTCGATGCCGACGCCGATGCCGATCATCGCCGCCACCGACGGCGCCCAGTCGGGCACGTCGAGCAGCGCGGACAGCAGGGCGATGAGCGCGCTCGAGACCCCGAGGCCGAACAGCGCGGTGGCCAGCGGGAGCCCGGCGGCGACGATGCTGCCGAACGTCAGGATCAGGACGGCGGCGGCGACGAGCAGGCCGATGCCCTCCGAGGAGACCTCGGTCTGCTCGGCGTTGCGGATGGCCATGCCCCCGAGCTCGACGCGCAGCCCGTCGCCGGACGCCTCCTGCGCGAGCTCGATGAGCGCCTCGCCGCTGGAGAGCGGGACGTCCTCGGCGTCGCGCCCGTCGATCGGCAGCCGGACGAACGCGACGCGCCCGTCGGGGGAGAGCTGCGCGTCGGCCGCGGTGACGCCGTCGCCGACGCCCTCGAGCCGCTGTGCCTGCGCGAGGAGGGGCTCGACCCGGTCGCTCGCGTCGCGGGCGTCCGCGGCCGACCACACGACGTCGATCGTCTGGGACGTCTGACCCGGGAAGCGCTCGGTGAGCCGGTCGGGCGCGGCGCGCGACTCGCTGCCGGGCGTCGAGTAGGCGGCGGACCAGTCGCCTCCGCGCTGCCCGGCGGCGCCGACGGCCGCGACGAGGACGAGGAGCCAGGGGGCGACCACCAGCCGCCGGCGGCGGAACATCAGGTCGGCGAGCCTGGCGAGCGGGGTGGGGGATCGCATTGGGTTTACCTCTGAACGATTGAGGAAGAAACTGTTGATGGACGCACTGTACGCCGCAACAGTTGACGTGTCAACCCTCGTCCCCTACACTCGGCCCATGGACCCTCCGGACATCAAGTTCAAGGCCTGGTACGCGGCGCTCCAGGCGTCGCTGCGCTCGCTCGACCGCATCGCGCGGGACGTCGAGAACGAGACCGGGATCCCGCTCTCCTGGTACGAGGTCCTGATCTACCTCGCCAAGTGCGAGGACGACCAGCGGCGCCGCATGAGCGAGCTGGCGGAGTCCCTGCTCGTCAGCCGCGGCGGTGCGACGCGCATCGTCGCCCGCATGGAGGAGGAGGGGCTCGTCAGGCGCGAGATCCCGCCGGAGAACCGCCGCGTGACCTACGCGGTGCTCACGCCGAAGGGGCTGAGGACCGCGGAGCGGGTGCGGCCCGTGCACGAGGCGGCCGTGAGGCGCCACTTCACCGACGCGTTCGGCGAGCGCGACGCGGAGCGGCTGCGGGACGTCTCGATCGCCGTGCTCGAGGGCCTCGGCGAGGAGCACGTGTGGCTCATCGAGGACCTCCAGGGGGCGCGCGCCGAGGGTCGCTAGTCTCGCGGCCCATGTACTACGACGACGACGCGGACCTCTCGCTCCTCGAGGGGAAGACCGTGGCCATCATCGGCTACGGGTCCCAGGGGCACGCCCATGCCCTGAACCTGAAGGACTCGGGCGTGGACGTCGTCGTAGGCCTGCGGAAGGGCTCGAAGTCCGTCGAGGACGCGCGGGGTCACGGCCTCAGGGTCGAGGCGATCGCCGACGCGGCGAGCGAGGGCGACCTCGTGATGCTCCTCGTGCCCGACGAGCTGCACCGCCAGGTGTGGGAGTCCGAGGTCCGCGACGGCATCGCCGACGGCAACCTCCTCCTGTTCGGCCACGGGTTCTCGGTCCACTACGACGAGGTCCAGCCGCCGCAGGGCGTCGACGTCGCCCTCGTCGCCCCCAAGGGCCCGGGCCACCTCGTGCGGCGGCAGTACACGGAGGGCTCGGGCGTCCCGGGCCTCGTCGCGATCCAGCAGGACGCCACCGGGAACGCGAAGGCGCTCGCGCTCGCGTACGCGAAGGGCATCGGCTGCACGCGCGGCGGCGTGATCCAGACCACGTTCAAGGACGAGACCGAGACCGACCTCTTCGGCGAGCAGGCGGTGCTGTGCGGCGGCGCCTCCGAGCTCGTGCAGGCCGGCTTCGAGACCCTCGTGGAGGCCGGCTACGACCCGCAGATGGCCTACTTCGAGTGCCTCCACGAGCTGAAGCTGATCGTCGACCTCATGTACGAGAAGGGCCTCGCCGGCATGCGGTACTCGATCTCGAACACGGCCGAGTACGGCGACTACACGCGCGGCAAGCGCGTCATCACCGACGAGACGCGGCAGAACATGAAGAAGATCCTCGAGGAGATCCAGTCCGGCGACTTCGCCCGCGAGTGGATCGCCGAGAACCGCGCCGGGCAGGAGAACTTCAGGCGGATGCGCGAGGAGCAGGCGCGCGGGCAGGTGGAGACGACCGGCAAGGAGCTCCGCGCGAAGATGGACTGGATCCAGACGGAGTTCTGATGGAGGCCTCGACCACCCTCGAGATCCCGCAGGACCTCAAGCCCGCCGACGGCCGCTTCGGCTCCGGGCCGTCGAAGGTCCGCCCCGAGCAGGTCCGGCACGTGCTCGACCACGCCGTCGACGTCATGGGGACCTCCCACCGCCAGGCGCCGGTGCGGCGGGTCGTCGGCCGGGTCCGCGAGGGGCTGCGCGAGCTGTTCGCCGTGCCCGACGGCTACGAGGTCGCGCTCGGCAACGGCGGGACGACCGCGTTCTGGGACGCGCTCGCGTTCGGGATGATCCGGGAGCGGTCTCTGCACCTGACCTTCGGGGAGTTCTCGTCGAAGTTCGCGAAGGTGACGAAGGCGGCGCCGTTCCTCGCCGATCCGATCGTCGTCGAGGCCGAGCCCGGCGACGCTCCGCGGCCGCGCGGCGACGAGAGCGCCGATGCGGTGTGCTGGGCGCACAACGAGACGTCCACCGGCGTGATGGTCGGGGTCGAGCGGCCGGCGGGCGAGGCGCTCGTGCTCGTCGACGCGACGTCCGGCGCGGGCGGGCTGCCCGTCGACGTCGGCGACGCCGACGCGTACTACTTCGCTCCGCAGAAGTCGTTCGCGGCGGACGGCGGCCTGTGGCTCGCGCTGCTGTCGCCGGCGGCCGTCGACCGGGTCGGCGAGATCGCGGCGAGCGATCGCTGGATCCCCGACTTCCTCTCGATCGCGACCGCGCTCGACAACTCGCGCAAGGACCAGACGTACAACACGCCCGCCGTGGCGACCCTGCTCCTCCTCGCCGACCAGATCGACTGGATGCTCTCCAACGGCGGCCTCGACTTCTGCGTCTCGCGCACGCGCGCGTCGTCGGATCACCTCTACGGGTGGGCGGAGGAGCGGCCGTTCGCCTCGCCGTTCGTCGCCGACGCGGAGAAGCGCTCGCTCGTCGTCGGGACCATCGACTTCACCGACGACGTCGACGCCGCCGCGATCGCCTCGACGCTGCGCGCGAACGGGATCGTCGACGTCGAGCCCTACCGCAAGCTCGGCCGCAACCAGCTGCGGGTCGCGATGTTCCCGGCGATCGAGCCGGACGACGTCCGCGCCCTCACCGGCTGCATCGATTGGGTCGTGGAGCGACTGTCCTGATGAAGGTCCTCGTCGCGGAGAAGATCGGCGCGTCGGGGATCGACCTGCTCCGCGAGCACTTCGAGGTCGACACCGCGTTCGACCGGGAGGGGTTCGACCTCGCGGCGTCGATCGGCGAGTACGACGGCATCCTGATCCGCAGCGCGACGAAGATGACGTCCGAGCTGATCGAGGCCGGCTCGCGGCTGCGCGTCATCGGGCGCGCGGGCGTCGGCGTCGACAACGTCGACGTCCCCGCGGCCTCCAAGCGCGGGATCCTCGTCGTCAACGCGCCGCAGTCGAACGTCGTCACCGCGGCCGAGCACACGATGGCGATGCTGCTGGCGGTCGCGCGCAACGTCCCGCAGGCGCACGGGGCGCTCGTCGCGGGGGAGTGGGCGCGGTCGAAGTACTCCGGCGTCGAGCTGATGGACAAGACGCTCGGGATCCTCGGCTTCGGCCGGATCGGCCAGCTCGTCGCCGAGCGGGCGCGGGCGTTCGGCATGAAGGTGCTCGCGATGGACCCCGTCGTCACGCCTCACCGATTCGAGGAGCTCGGCGTCGAGAGGGCGAACGACATCGCCGACGTCCTCGCCCGCGCGGACTTCGTCACGATCCACCTGCCGAAGAACCCGACCACGATCGACCTTCTCAACGCGGACGCGTTCGCGGCGATGAAGCCGGGCGTCCGGATCGTCAACGTCGCGCGCGGTGGGATCGTCAACGAGGCCGACCTCCACGCCGCGCTCCTCGAGGGGAAGGTCGGGGGCGCGGCTCTCGACGTGTTCGACGAGGAGCCGAAGACCGACAGCCCCCTGTTCGGGTTGGAGCGCGTCGTCGTGACGCCGCACCTCGGGGCCTCGACCGCGGAGGCGACCGACCGGGCGGGCTTCCAGGCCGCCGAGCAGATCGTCGCCGCGCTCGACGGAGGAACGGTGACCACCGCCGTGAACGCGCCCGCCCTGCGCCCGGAGGACCTCAGGGTGCTGGGGCCGTTCCTGCCCCTCGCGCGCCGCCTCGGCCGTCTTGCCACGGCGCTCGCCGGCGAGGTCGGCGCCGTCGAGGTGGAGGCTCGCGGGCAGATCGCCGAGCGCGACGTCCGCGCCCTCGGTATCTCCGTGCTCGTCGGGGTCCTCGAGGGGTTCACCGAAGACGAGGTCAACCAGGTCAATGCGCCGCTGCTCGCGGAGGAGCGCGGCATCGACCTCACCGAGACCACGAACACGCACGCACGCGATTTCACCGACCTCGTGCGGGTGTCGGTCGGCGGCCAGCGGGTCGTGGGTACGGTGCTCGGGCGCCGGGAGCGCCCGCACCTGCTGGAGGCGTGGGGGCGGCGATTCAACGTGCAGCTCGACGACCACGTGGCGCTGTTCCGCTACCGCGACGTGCCCGGCATGATCGGCCGCGTCGGGACGCTCTTCGGCGAGGCCGGGATCAACATCGCCTCGGCGGCCGTGGGCTACGAGCCTGAGGACGCCGGCGACGACGGTTGCGCGGTGATGGTCGTGACGACCGACGGCCCGGTCCCGCAGGAGGTCATCGACGGCCTTCTCGCCCTCGACGAGTTCGTCGACGGCCGCGCGGTCGCGCTCGGCTGATCGCCAGGGCCCGGCGCCCGCGTGCAACTCCACTGCAGCCGGACGCCGGACCCTGTGACCGCGATCAGGCGTTCGCGGCGAGCCTGAGCGCCTCCCCGTAGTGGGGGACGAGGCCGAACGTCGCCGCGTCGGGCACGACGTGCACGGGCGCGCCGCCGAGGCGCTTCGCGAGGCCCTGCGCGTGCGGGACGGGGTGGACGACGTCGCTGTCGCCGGTCCAGAACGCGGCGGGCGCGGTGATCCGCGCGAAGTCGACCTCCCACGGGCTCGCGAGCAGGCGGATCTCGCGCACCAGCGAGCGCGGCGGCGCGGTGAGGATCTCGGCGGACGTCTCGACGTGGATGCGCAGCAGGGCCGGGTCCGCGAGCACCTTGGCGTCGGCGGGCGGCGTGTGCTTCGCGGTCTTCGCCGCCGCCTTCTCCGGGTCGCGCCGAGCCTGCCGGCCGCCGGCCGCGAAGATCCGGCGCAGCAGCCACGGCGCGCGCCGGGAGAGCCGCGCGGCGACGCGGATCTGCTTCCCCGCCTGCGCGAGGACCTCCGGCTCGGTCATCGGGCCCATCGCGCCGAGCATCGCGAGGCCGGCGACGCGCTCGGGGAGCGCCGCGGCGGCCGCGAGCGCGTACGGCGTGCCTCCCGACTGCGACACGATCCCCGCCCGCTCCTCGCCGAGCGCGTCGAGCAGCGCGGCGTGGTCCTCGGGCCAGTCGGCGATCCGCCTGGAGCCGCCGGGCGTGCTCGCGAAGAACCCCGGACGGTCAGGTGCGACGAGGCGGATGCCAAGCTCCGCGGCGATCGGGGAGGCGGCGCGCGCGAGCCCGCGGCTGCCGGGACCGTCGAGGACGACGACGAGCGGACCGGCCTTCGCGCCGTAGAGCGTGTAGGAGAGCGTGCGGCCGTCCGCGAGGGCGAGCGACCGCGTGTCCTCGCCGGCGAAGCGGCTCGTGTGGGAGGGGGCGGTGGCGGAGCGGCCCGCTTCGGGGGCGGAGGCGGAGCGGCCCGCATCGGGGGCGGCGGCGGAGCGGAGCCCTTCGGGGCGGCGGGCGATGTGGGCGGCGGCGGGCATGGGGAGGCTCCTGGGCAGTTGTGACGTTGTGTCGCAAGAGCGAGTGTGCCAAGCTTGCGACACTGTGTCAACTCGCGTGTCCTCGACCGAGGCGCGGCGGCGGATCCTCGACGCCGCCCGTGCCCTGCTCCTCGAGCGCTCGTTCGCCGAGCTCACCGTCGGCGCCGTCATGGAGAAGGCGGGCCTCGCGCGGACCGTCTTCTACCGCCACTTCGACGACCTCCCCGAGATGGCGCCCGACCTGCTGCCGGACTCCGACGCCCCGCTCGTCGAGCGCATCGGGTCGATCGACGACGACCGCGCGCTCGTCGACGCGATGATCGACGGCCAGGTGGAGACGTACGCGCGCCACGGCCGGCTCCTGCGCGCGATCGTCGATGCCGCCGGCCACGACCCGGCCGTCGCCGTGCGCCTCGACACCGCGCTCGTCGCGCCGCGCGACCTCCTCGCGCGGCTGCTCGCGGAGGCCAATCACCCGCCGGCCGACCCGAAGGAGCTCGCGCGGCTGCTGATGGCGACCCACCGCGCGTACCTCCTCGACACCTTCGGCGACGGCCGCGACACGCCGATGCGCCGCAGGGCGGCGCGCGAGGCGTTGAGCGCGCTGTGGGAGCGGTTGCTGGCGTAGCGGCCGGCGAAGCGGCTCGCGCCGGGCGCAGCGCCCACGCTCGGCCCGGCTGCTGGCGTAGTGTCCGGCCCATGCGTGGCGCGCTCGCCGTCGCCCTCCTCGTCCTGACCGCGGCGGCCGCGCCGGCACCGGCGGCGAACCGGGTCGTCCCGGTCTTCGGCGGCGAGCCACCCCCCGCGCCGGCCGGCGACCTCGTGCTCCCGTTGCTCTTCGGGCCGTTCCTCGCCGGCGACGAGGTCGTCTTCGCCGAGCGACGGGCGGACGCGGTCGCGGTCGTCGCCGACGGGCCCGCGGGGAAGCGAGACCTCGACGCGTCGACGGCGATCGACCGCACCCTCGAGCCGCTCAGCGTCGACCTCGACGTCGCCGAGGGCCGCGTCGCGCTGAACACGTACCGCTTCACCTGCAACCGCGACCCGGCCTGCGAGAAGTTCCGCGCGCGCACGCCGGACGACCACCGCACGCTCGTCGGCCCCGTCAGCGGGCCGCTCGCACGCCTCAGCTCCACCTGCGGCCTCAGCCGCGCCGACGTCGCCGCCACCGCGTTCATCGGCCCGTGTCACCTGCGCAACAACGCGCTCGAGCTGCACGAGGAGGGCGCCCCGTCGCGCGAGGTCGCGGGCGACCTGGCCTCGACGCCCCAGGTCGCCGGGGACTTCGTCGCCCGCACGATCCTCGGGCCGAACGTGATCCCTGTCGGCATCGAGGTGCTCCGGCGCCCCGCCCTCGACCCGGTCTACCGCGTCGATGCGCCGGTGTCGGAGTGGGAGCTCGCCCCGGACGGCAGCGTCGTCTACGGCCTCTTCGAGACGGCGAAGATCGGCTGGTCCTCGCCCGCAGATCCCGCGGTCCACCTGCTCGACGTCCCCGGCTGGGCGATCCGGATCGCCGGCGCGGCGGAGCGCATCGCCGTGATGCTCGAACCGGCGTTCGGCGGGATCGCCCGCTCGAAGCGCCTGCTCGTCGTCGACCGGGCCGGTGCCATCCGCGCCGACCACACGGAGGCGGCGCCGATCGCCGGCATCGCGTTCGACGGCGCGCGCCTGGCCTGGGCCCGCCAGCCGTGCTCGCGCCAGTCGATCGCCGTCTGGGACCTCTCCGAGCCGGCCCCGGATCTCCCAGGCGCCGACTGCACCATGCCCGACCCGGGAGCCGGCGCCGTCCGCCTCGGTCGCGACCGGCGCGCCGCAGTGACGCTGACGTGCCCGGCGACCGCGCCGACGGGCTGCGCGGGGGTCGCGTCGCTCTCCGCGTACCTGCGCCGCCGTCCGAGCGACCGCCGCCGCCTGCGGGGCTCGGCCGCCGAGTCGTTCGACCTGCTCCCGGGAGGCGCGAAGACGATCGCCGTCCGCGTCAAGCGCAACGGCCTCAGGCGCTTCCGGTCCGGCCAGCTGCGGATCGAGATCACGCTGCGCCGGGAGCGGGACCTGACGGTCCGCCGGCCGCTACGCCTCCGCTAGGCGCCGCGCCGGCACGGGCGCGAACGCCTCGCTGAGCGACCGCACCAGCCGGCACTGGTCGTCGTCGCGCCCGGCGAGCAGGCGCTGGCGCTCCGCGCCGCCCTCGTTCACGAGCAGCCGCACGAGCCCCAGCTCCGCCTCGCACCGCAGCGCGGCCGCGTGCGGCGCGCACGCCTCGAGCATCGGCTCGAGCAGCTCGCGCACCGGCACGCGCGTCTCGCGCGTCGGCTCGATCAGGGCCGCCTCGACGCCGTCGCGCGCCGCGAGGAACCGGTTCTCCTCGAGCACCTCCTGCGCGTGGATGAGGTGCGCGGGCGCGAACCCCTCGGTCGCCTCGAGCCGCACGAGGCACTGCACGAGCGCCGCGAGGGCCGCCGCCCGCTCGACCGAGCACTGCGCGTCCATGATCCGCACCTCGACCGTGCCGTAGCGCGGCTGGAGCCGGACGTCCCACCACAGGAAGCTGTGGTCCGGGAACGCCTCGCAGCGCACGAGCAGGTCGACCGTCTCGACCCAGTCGTTGTAGGAGGCGAAGGCGCGCGGGATGCCGACCCGCGGGAACGCCTGCCACAGCGGCGTTCGCGCGCTCGCGAGGCCCGTGTCGCGCCCCTGCCAGTACGGCGAGTTCGCCGAGACCGCCAGCAGGACCGGGAGGTGGGCGCGCAGCTGGTTGGCGGCGGCCATCGCGGCCGCGGGCGTCGGCACCGCGACGTGGACGTGCAGCGCGAACGTCGGCTCGCGCCGCGACAGCTCGCGCATCGACCCGGCGACCTCTTGGTGGCGGTCGGCCGCGGCCACGCGCATCTCGTGCCAGTCGGCGAACGGGTGCGTCCCGGAGCACCCGGCGCGCAGGCCGAGGCCGGCGAGCACCTCCGCCAGTCGCGCTCGCAGGGCCCCGAGATCGGCCGCCGCGCCGGCGACGGTGGCATGCGGGCGCGTGTTGAGCTCGATCGCGCCGCTGTGCGTCTCCGAGCACACCGCGTCGCGCAGGTCGTCCGGAAGCGCCTCGAGCACCTCCTCGACGGACTGCGCCAGCGTCCACCCGTCGGGGTCGAGCAGCATGACCTCCTCCTCGACGCCGACGCTCCACGGCCGCACCAGCGCCTCGGTCGGCCAGCGCGCCCAGTCCGCCCGCTCGACGGGTCGGCTCACGACGGCAGCACCCAGGTGTCCTTCGCGCCGCCGCCCTGCGAGGAGTTCACGACCAGCTCGCCCTCCTCGAACGCGACGCGGCTGAGCCCGCCGGGGACCGCGGCCGCCCGCTCGCCGTCGAACGTCACGAACGCGCGCAGGTCGACGTGCCGCGGCTCCAGCGCGCCGTCGATCACGGTCGGGTGGCGCGAGAACCAGACGGTCTCCTGCGCGACCCACGCCTCGGGGTCCGCGCGGATCGCCGTCGCGATGGCGTCGCGCTCCGCGTCGCCGGCCGTCGGGCCGATGAAGACGCCCTCGCCGCCGTACGCGGCGCGGGGCTTGACGACCATCTCGTCGAGCCGGTCGAGCACCTCCTCGAGGCAGCCGGCCCTCGTCAGGTCGTAGGTCTGCACCGACCGCACGAGCGGTTCTTCCCCGAGGTAGAAGCGGATCATGTCCTCGACGTACGAATGCACCAGCTTGTCGTCGGCGACGCCGTTGCCGAGCCCGTTCACGCAGGCGAGCGCTCCCGCCCGCAGCGCGCCGAGCAGCGTCTCGCCGACGCGCGTGTACGTGCCGTCCTCGTCGCGCAGGGAGTCCTCGTCGGTGCGGCGGTAGACGACGTCGACGGACTCCGGGCGCAGGGCATCGAGCGTCACGAGCTCGATGCCGAGCAGCTCCGCCAGCCGCTCGTGCTCCCAGTACGCGGTGTTCTCCGGGCCGTCGGTGAGCAGCACGACGCGCGGGTCGTCGTGTCCGCACGGCGCGGCCGCGCGCAGCGCCCGGCCCAGCAGCTCCGCGATCGGCCGCTCGATCGGCCGCGCGCCGTCGCCGAGCACCGGCGCCACGGCCGCGCGGGCGGCGATCGCGTAGGCGAGCCCCGACGGCGTGCGCAGGTTGTCCTCGAGCACGCGGAAGCTCCCGTCGCCGCAGCGGATGACGTCGAGGCCGGCGAGCGCGACGCGGATGCGCGCGGCGGGCAGCTCGGCCAGCTCGGGCTCGAAGTGCTCGGCGCCCGCGAGGATGCGCTCCGGCATCACGCCCTCGGCCACGATCCGGCGCCCGCCGTACGCGTCGGCCAGGAACGCGTCGAGCGCGCGCACGCGTTGCTCCAGCCCCGCGGCGAGCGGCGCCCATTCGTCGGCGGTGATGACCCGCGGCACCAGGTCGACGCGGAACGGCTCGGCGTCCTCGCCGGCGCCGAAGCGGCAGCCCTCCTCGCCCAGGCGGCGGCGGACCTCGCGGACGGTCCGGTCGAGATCGCGGTCCGCGAGGCGGTCGAGCACCGTGGCGTAGGCGTCGCGGGGCTCGCCCCGCGCGGCGAACGCCTCGTCGAACAGATCCTGCGGGTCGTAAGAACCTACGTCCACGTTGTTACCCCTTCCCACGTGACCGATGCTCATTCGCGCCGGCACGGCTTTGAAACGGAAGGTGCGGGCTCAGGTTGGGCGCTTCAGGCCGCCCGCGGGCGGATGGCGCGCGACCGGTAGCGCTGCGCGGCGGAGACGAAGCTCGCGAAGAGCGCGCGCTGGTGCGGCTCGTCGATGAGCCCCTCGGCATGCCACTGCACGCCGACGGCGAAGTCGAGACCGGCCAGCTCGATGCCCTCGACGACCCCGTCGGCGGCCCACGCGACGGCGCGCACGCCGCCGCCCAGCTTGTCGACCGCCTGGTGGTGGTACGTGTTCACCGCGCACTCGGTCGTCTCGAGGATCTCCGCGAGCCGCGACCCCTCCTCGACCCGCACGTCATGCGTGGTCACCCGGGCCTCCTCGGCCTGGCGGTGGCCGTCGATGTGCTGGAGCAGCGTGCCCCCGCGCGCGACGTTCATCAGCTCCGCCCCGCGGCAGATGCCGAGCAGCGGCAGGTCGCGCTCGAGCGCGCGGCGTACGAACCCGAGCTCGAAGCGGTCGAGGCCGATGTCGACCGGGCCGAGCTCCGGATGCTCGTCCTCGCCGTAGAGGCAGGGGTGGATGTCCGGCCCGCCGCTGAGCACGACTCCGTCGACCCGTTCGAGGATCGCCTCCACGTCGTCCTCGGGAGCGAAGGGGGGCACGACGACCGGAGCGCCGCCGCCCCGGGAGACGGCGCCAGGGTAGGCGAGCGCGAGCGCGAGGTCGCGCCTGCCGCCGGGCTCGTGGGAATGGGCGGGCGTGGCGACCTCGCTGCTGCCGGGCTTGCGCAGCTCGGAGGTGGTGATGGCGATGAGCGGGACCGGCACCTCACCGATACCTTCCCCGCCGTGCCGGACGCACAGCACCCCTGGTGGCGCGACGCCGTCGTCTACCAGGTCTACCCGCGCTCGTTCCAGGACTCCGACGGCGACGGCGAGGGCGACCTGGCCGGGATCGCGCAGCGCCTCGACCACGTCGCGCGGCTGGGGGCCGACGCCGTCTGGCTGTCGCCGATCTACCCGAGCCCGATGGCCGACGGCGGCTACGACGTGAGCGACTACGAGGGCGTCGACCCCCGCTTCGGCACGCTCGAGGACTTCGACCGCCTCGTCGCGGTGGCGCACGCGCGCGGGCTCAAGGTCCTGATGGACGTGGTCCCGTGCCACACCTCTATCGAGCACCGCTGGTTCCGCGAGCACCCGGACTGGTACGTCTGGTCGGACCGCGACGGGCCGCAGAACAACTGGATCGGCTCGTTCGGCGGGCGGGCGTGGTCGAAGGACCCGCAGTCCGGGCGCTGGTACCTGCACTCCTTCTACCCCGAGCAGCCCGACCTCGACTGGCGCAACCCGGAGGTCCGCGAGGCGATGGCGTCGGCGCTGCGCTTCTGGACCGACCGGAGCGTCGACGGCTTCCGCCTCGACGCGATCGACCGGCTGATGAAGGACCCGCAGCTCCGCGACGACCCGCCGGCGAGCGGGCCGCCACCGCTGCCGCTCGACCCCGAGCACGCCACGCTCGAGCACCGGCACTCCCGCAACGCGCCGGACATCGGCGACGCGCTCGCCGCGCTGCGCGCCGGCGCCGACGACCGCTTCCTCGTCGGCGAGGTGTACCTGCCCTCCTCGGGGCTGCGCCCGTACCTCGAGCACCTCGACCTCGCGTTCGCCTTCGAGCTCTTCCACTCGCGGTGGGACGCCGCGCAGGTCCGCGCGGCGGTCGACGCGGCGCTCGACCCCGCCGGCCCGGACGGCCGCGTCGCCTGGGTGCTCTCCAACCACGACTTCGCACGGCTGCCCGACCGCGTCGGCCACGGCAACGAGCGCGCGGCCGCGCTGCTCGCGCTCACGCTGCCGGGGACGGTCTTCGTCTACCAGGGCGACGAGATCGGGATGGCCAACGGGCCCGGCGGCGACCCGCCGCAGGACCGCTGGGGCCGCGACGCGTACCGCCACCCGATGCGGTGGACGGACGACGAGCCGCACGGCGGGTTCACGACAGGCGAACCGTGGCTGCCGGCGACGCCGGTCGAGGGCGGA
>DASZDF010000618.1:0-6184 GCA_035942275.1 Solirubrobacteraceae bacterium
GCACTCGGCTTCGGCGCGGCCGCGACCGCCGCGACCTCGTCGTCGAGCGACGGCTCGACCTCGACCACCGGGGCGCCGGCCGCGACCGGGCGCGCCGGGTCGGGCGTGGTCGCGCAGGCGGCGAGCGGGTCGGAGTACAGCGGCGCCATCAGGTCGGCGGCGTCGGCGACGTGCTGGCGGCCGAGGAGGTGCCCGATCTCGTGCGCCATGACCGTGCAGAGCTTCTCCCAGTCGAAGTCGGCGCGGGCGTTGAAGTCGATGCGGCAGTCGAAGTTCTCGTCCGCGTTGTTCCACGCGTCGGTGGGGTTGCGCCACGAGGCGGTCGCGTTCGTCCCGGGCTCGAGCACGGTCCAGGCGACGTCGACCGAGCCGTCGCACGCCGCCCCGCCCCAGTGCCGCTCGGCCAGCTCGCGGCCGAGCGCGATCGACGCCCCGTCGGCGGGGAAGAGCGCGTCGGCGTCGGCGCCGACCGAGGCGCGCGGCCCGGCGGACACCGCCGATCCGCTGACCGGGCCGCTCGCGAACAGGCAGGCCGCCAGCAGCACCAGCGCGCAGAGCGCGGCGGCGGAGAGCGCGTGGCGGTCGAGCCGGAGTGAGCCCACGATCCGCGCTTCGGCGCGCGCGCGTGGGACATCGCGCGATCAGGCGCCGGACTGGCCGGAAAGACGATGCACGTCCGCCTCGACCATCTCGCGGACGAGCGCCGCGAACGAGATCTCCGGCTCCCACCCGAGCACGGCCTCCGCCCGCGAGGCGTCGCCGCAGAGCACGGTCTCCTCGTCGCCGCGGACGAGGTCCGGGTCGACGCGCAGGTGCGGCGCGGCCTCCAGCCCGACGACGCCGAACGCCTCGTCGGCGAACTCCCGCACGCTGCGCGCGACGCCGCTGGCCAGGACGTAGTCCCCCGGCTCGTCGTGCCGCAGCGCGAGCACCATCCCGCGCACGACGTCGCGCGCGTGCAGCCAGTCGCGCCGCGCCTCCACGTCGCCGATCGCGACGGTGTCGGTGAGTCCGAGGTGGACGGCGGCGGCGCCGCGGGACAGCGTCCGGGTCACGTAGCGCTCGGGCCGCCGGGGCGACTCGTGGTTGTAGGCGACGATCGAGCAGGCGAAGAGCCCGCGCCCGCGCACCAGCCCGACGAGCTGGTGCGCCGCGAGCTTCGCGACGCCGTACGGCGTCACCGGCGCCGGCGGCGTGTCCTCGCGCTGCGGCCAGTCGTCCACGCCGCGGAAGATCTCGGCCGAGGACGCCACGAGCACCCTCGCGCCGCCCTCGCGCGCCGCCGCGAGCACGACCGCCGTCCCGCCGGTGATCGCCGCGACGGTCCCGGCGGGGTCGCGCCACGAGTCGGGCACGAACGCGGGCGCGGCGAGGTGGAACACCTCCTCGGGACCGACGTCGTCGATCGCGGCCCGTAGGGCGGCGTGGTCACGCAGGTCGGCCTCGATCAGCCGCACGCCGGCGGCCGCGGCGACGCCGCCGCGCTCCCGGGAGCCGGGGCGCACCACGCCGACCACCTCACGCCCCTCGGCGAGCAGGAGCTCGGCCAGGTAGGAGCCGTCCTGGCCCGCGATGCCGGTGACGAGGCTGGGCCGCGAGCTCACGCGGCCGCGGCGAGCGTGCGCCGGACGCCCTCGCGGACGTCCACGCGGCTCTGCCACCCGAGCACCTCGCGCGCGCGGCCGACCGCGAGGCAGCTCCGCTCGACCTCACCCATGCGCGCGTCCGCGAACTCGGGCTCGAACTCGGCCTCCGACTTCCCGGCCGCCTCGCGCAGCGCGTCGATGAGCTGGAGGACCGTCGTCTCCTCCTCGGTCCCGATGTTCACCGGGCCGCCGACGTCCGCGTCGCCGGCGGCCATGATGGCCTCCACGAGGTCGCCGACGTAGATGTAGTCGCGCGTCTGGCGGCCGTCGCCAAAGACCTTGGGCCGCCCGCCGCTGAGGAGCTTGCCGGCGAAGATCGCGATGACGCCGGCCTCGCCGTGCGGGTCCTGGCGCGGGCCGTACACGTTCCCGAAGCGCAGCGCGACCGTCGAGAGCCCGTGCAGCCGCTCGTAGAGCCCCAGGTACGCCTCGGCGCAGAACTTCGACTGCCCGTACCCGGCCATCGGCCGCGGGTCGGTCCCCTCCGGCGTCGGGATGGTCTCGGTCTCGCCGTAGATCGCCCCGCCGGTCGACGCGAAGACGAAGCGCCGCACGCCGCTCTCCCGCGCGGCCTCGAGCACGTTGATCGTGCCCTCGATGTTCGTGCGCGCGTCGTACGCCGGCCGCGCCACGGAGACGCGGACGTCGATCTGCGCCGCCAGGTGGAAGATCAGCTCGGGGCGTTCGCGCCCGGCGATCTCCGCCACCGCCGCGGCGTCTCTGACGTCGGCGCGGTGCAGGCGCGCTCCACGGCCGAGAGCCGCAGCAAGGTTCGACTCGCGACCGGAGGAGAGGTCGTCCACGACGGAGACGTCGTCGCCGCGCTCGAGGAGAGCATCGACGAGGTTGGAGCCGATGAAGCCGGCTCCGCCGGTGACCAGGGCGCGCATCGGCCGCGGATGGTAGCCGCGTCGCCCGCGGCGGCCGCGCGACAGAGGCCGAGCAGCGCGACCATGGCCGTCGTCCAGACGGCGAGTCCGACTCCGATGGCGAGCGGCAGACCCATGGGCGCTCCGTGCTGGCTTCCTCTTCTGCCCCCGCGGGCAGATCCCTATGTCGCACAGGTTGCCGGGCAACACGGACGGAGCAAGTGCCACCCCGCACTTTGCGCAGGTTCGCGGGCTACATGCCGCGGCGGCTGAGCATGTACGGCACCGTGCGGAGAAGGATCTTCATGTCCGACCACAGCGACCAGCCGGCCACGTAGAGGTAGTCGATCTTCACCATCTCCGGCAGCGGCACCCTCGCCGAGCCGAGGATCTGCCAGTGCCCGGTCATGCCCGGGGTGAGCTGGAGCCGGCGCCGGTCCCAGCCCGTGATCTGCTCGTCCTCGTCGAGCACGAGCGGTCGCGGGCCGACGAGGCTCATGCTGCCGCTGAGCACGTTGAAGAGCTGCGGCAGCTCGTCGAGCGACGACCGGCGCAGCAGCCTGCCGACGCGGGTGACCCGCGGGTCGTCGGCGATCTTGAAGAGCCCGCCCTCGGCCTCGTTGGCCGCGCGCAGCTCGGCCTTCTGCTGCTCGGCGCCCGTGCACATGGTGCGGAACTTGCAGATCTTGAAGTGCTTGCCGTCGCGCCCGACGCGCGTCTGGCGGAAGAGGATCGGGCCGCGCGAGTCGAGCTTGATGGCCAGCGCGATCACGATCATGACCGGGGCGGCCACGAGCAGGCCGAAGGCCGCGCCGCAGACGTCGAACGCGCGCTTGACCATCCGCGAGGAGCGGCTGAGCCCGAAGCGGCGGACGCCGAGCAGCGTCACGCCCTGGACCTGGTCGAAGACCACCGAGCTGCCGACGACGTCGAGCACCCGCGGCACCAGGCTGACGCGCACGCCGACGCTCTTGGCGGCGCGCACGAAGTCGAGCATCTCGTCGGAGGGCAGCGCGTGCGGCTCGATGATGATCCGGTGCGCGCCGGTCCACGCGATCAGCTCGCGCAGCTCCTGCGCCGTCGACGAGGAGCGGTCGCCGCGGCGCGCGGTGCGCTGGAGCGACATCCGGCCGACGAGCTCGGCGTTGACGTCCTCGGCGTCCAGCTTGCTGCTGAGCCGGTCGTAGGCGCTCGCGTCGCCGATGAAGAGGCAGCGTTCGACGGGGGTGATCCGGCGGACGAGCGCGCGCGCGAAGCTCCGGCCGCCCAGGGCGAAGACGAACAGCGCCCACCACAGGACGACGATCTGCTTGTCGCCGAGCTCCCCCGCGATGAGCTGGTCGTCGAGGATCCACAGCGTCAGCGCGTAGAGCGTGGCGAGCTGGAAGAGCTGCGGCGCCTCGTCCATCGTCGTCTTGCGGATCAGCAGCTCGTCGCGGTCGTACAGCCCCTGGATCTTGCTCACGGCGACGATGAGCGGCAGCGCGAAGAACGTCGCGGGCCGGAGCGCGTCGTCGCCGAGCACCGACGTGCACAGGATCAGCGCGAACGCCGCGGAGAACACGTCCGCGTAGGCGAGCACGCGCCGGTACATCCGGTCGCGGCGCTCGACCTCCGCGATCGCGGTGTCGCCCTCGAGGATCGCGTCGGAGCGACGACTCGGGGGAGGGGCGCCGGTATCGAGACCCAGCCGCCCGAAACGCGGGACGCTGCGGCCTTTACGTCGGTCTGTGGGTACCGGCGTTGCAGACATAGATTCGATTGTTCGTAACCAACGAACGCTCCAGATGAAACTTGTGGGTATCGGCGGCGTCCTTCCGTGGACTGGCGGCGATCCGCCGATGTGGAGTGCGAACCTAACGGGGTCCGGCGTGCATGTCCACTGCTTTCCTGCCCGTTCACATCGGAGATTCGTCCAGTTCTGTTTACGGAAGCAACAGGCCGCGTTCGTCGAGGCTCGCGATGAAGGCGTCGAGGTCGCGGCGCGCATCGGCCGCGTCGACGTCGAACCGCTCGACGACGGCGTCGACGAGCGCGTCGACCTCGGCGCCCTCTGCGAGGAGCGGCCAGACGTGCGCCCCCACGGCAGAGACCGCGAGGTAGACGGACGACCTCAGGTCGAGCGCCACGACCTCGTCCCCGACGACGCGCCACTCGAGCAACTCGGCGTTCAGCTTCGGCATCCGCGGGACCCTACGGGCGGAGGCCGGCGGCAGTGTCGGTCGCCGTCGCGAGCATGCGGCTCAGCGCCTCGTCGATCGCGGCCGGCGAGCGCGGCCGGGCGAGCCGCCAGCCCGGGAGGGCGCTGAGGGCGAGGACGACCGCCGGGTCGGTCCCGTGCGGCGCGCGCCGTCCGAACCGCGCGAGCCGCCGGCGCGCCTCCAGCGCCTCGACCGCGACCCCGTCGCCCCAGGCCAGCGCGAACCAGCCGCCGACGCGCGCCTCGGCGTCGACCGCGCCGAGACGCAGCCGGTAACGGCTGCCGGCGCGGACGACCTCGAGCGCGCTCCGCTCGTGGGCACCGGGGTGCCGAAGGTCGATAGCGCGCGGGCCGGCCATGACGGTGCCGTCGGGCGTCAGGAGCGCCAGGTCGTCGGCCACGACGGGGTGCCCGCGCAGGGCCAGCTCCGCCAGGAGCGTGCTCTTGCCCGCCTCGTTGCCCCCGAAGACCAGCCAGGCCAGCCCGTCGTGGAGGAAGGCCCCGGCGTGCGCCGGGTGCCACCCGCGCCACCAGCCGAGCGTCGCCGCGATCGGCGCCAGGAACGGGTGGACCAGCTCGGCGTCGCCGATCTCCTCGGTGGTGTGCAGCCGAACGCTGCGGCTCCCGCGCTCGAACTCGGCCCAGCCGCGATCGCCCAGGCGGATGACGGCCGTCTCCGCATCGAGCGCCGGCGGCGGCGCGGCTCCCGCCGCGACGTGCCGCTCCAGCGCCATCGCCGGCCAGTGCTCCGGGGCCTCCACGAGCAGCCGCGCGTCGACGCCCGCGATGCGCAGCCCGTACGCTCCGCGCGCCGTCTCGGGAACCTTCGCCATCCGTGGACACTCTGTCAGCAGCCCGGCCGACGCCTCTCGAGATCGCGACCGGCCTCGTCCTCGGGACGGCGCCGGGCGCGCGGCTGCGGGCGGTCGCGCGCGACCCGCTCGAGGCTCTGCAGGACGCGCTGCTGCCGTCGCTGCGCCGGCCCCCGTGCCTCGTCCTCTTCTCCGGTGGACGCGACTCGTCGGTCGTGCTCGCGGTGGCGGCCCGCGCCGCGCGCAGCGAGGGCCTTCCTCCACCGGTCGCGTTCACGCTGCGGTATGCGGCGGCGCCCGAGACCGACGAGACCGAGTGGCAGGAGCGCGTCGTCGCGCATCTCGGCCTGCGCGACTGGTCGCGCGTCGACGCCGCGGCCGAGCTCGACCTGCTCGGGCCCGGGAACGCCAAGACGGTCCGCCTCCACGGCGTGCGGTATCCGGCGAACACCGCCGGCCTGCGCGTCGCGTGCGCCGCCGCCCGGGACGGGAGCGTGCTCGACGGCTCCGGCGGCGACGAGCTGTTCGGCGGGTGGCGCGCCGGTCCCGCCGCGGACGTCCTGGCGCGGCGGGTCGCGCCGAGGCCGCGCGATGTCCTGCGGATCGGGCTGGCGCTCGCGCCGCCGCGGGTGCGGGCGGCACGCGACGGGCGTGCGG
>DASZDF010000619.1:0-3712 GCA_035942275.1 Solirubrobacteraceae bacterium
CGGACGGCCTGGCCCTGGCCCCGGAGGCGGCCGAGCTGACGCTGGCGCAGCTGGACGCCGCCGGCCTGCTGGAGGACGCCGCGGCCGACGACGAGCTCGAGCCGGCGGTGCTCGAGCGCTTCGACCGTCAGCTGCGGTACTTCGCGGACGCCGCGGGCTCGGGCGCGACGCGCGCGGCGGTGCAGCGGCGCCTCGAGGGCGCCTCGGTGCTGCTCCTCGGCGTCGGCGGCCTCGGGTGCTGGGCCGCGTACGCGCTGGTGTCGGCGGGCGTCGGGCGGCTCGTCGCGGTCGACGGGGACCGCGTCGAGCTCAGCAACCTCAACCGGCAGATCCTCTTCGGCGAGTGCGACCTCGGGCGGGCGAAGGCGACCGCCGCGATCGAGCGGCTGCGCGCGTTCTCCGGCGCGACGGAGCTGGTGGCGGTCGACCGGCGGCTCGCGGGGCCGGACGAGGTCGCCGCGCTGGTGCGCGGGCACGACGTCGTCGTCGACCTCGCGGACACGCCCGTCGGGGAGCTGCAGCGGTGGATCGACGCCGCGTGCTTCGGGGCGGGGGTCCCGTACCTCGCCGGGGGGCAGATGCCGCCGGTCGCGCGGATCGGCCCGCTGTACGTCCCGGGCCGCACCGGGTGCTTCGCCTGCCAGGAGGCGGCGTGGCGCGAGGGCCACCCGCTCTACGACGCCGTGGCCGAGTGGCGCGCGGCGCGCCCGTCGCCGGCGGCGACCTTCGGCCCGGCGTGCGGGCTCATCGGCTCGATGATCGCCAACGACGCGATCAACCTCGTGACGGGGCTCGCCGAGCCGCTGTCGCTGGGGCGCGCGCTGATGGTCGACTTCAACACGTTCGAGCGGACCGAGGAGCCGGTCGTCCGCCGCCCCGGCTGCGCGCGCTGCGGAGACGGCGCCTAGGTCTTCGGGTCGATCAGCAGCCCGAGCTGGCGCGACTGGGCGAGGAGCGTCCCGTCCTGCGCCCACAGCTCTCCGTCCTCGTCGAAGAAGCCGTCGCGGACGACCTTCGACTCGAAGCGGCCGAGCAGGATCCCGTCGGGCAGCGGCAGCGGCGCGCGGAAGTGGACGGTGAGGTCGACGGTCGGGGCGGGCGCGAGCTCGCTCAGGCGCAGCCACGGCGTGGGGAACCACGCGTCGGCGAGGACGGCGATCGTGAGGGCGTCGATCGGGCGCTCCTCGGTCAGGCCGATCCAGCCGCCGGTCACCGCGCGCTCGGCGCGGGTGAACGGCGCGTCGCCGAAGCGCCGCTGCATGGTCAGTCGCTTCGTGAAGTTCGGGCGCGGGCGGCCGGGCGCGAGCTGCGGCGCCTCCGGCCGCGAGAGGTCGGGCGGGTCGACCTCGGGCATCGGGGCGCCGGGGAGGAGCGGTCCCAGCCACGGCGTGCTGAACGCGCCGAGCGCGAGCGCGACGAGCTTGCCGTCCTGCTCGAGGCGGGCGGTGACGGTCGAGAGCGTGCGGCCCGCGCGCTCGACGGCGGGGCGCACCACGACGGGGCCCTCGTGGGGCGGGCGCAGGAAGTGGGCGGTGAGCGAGCGCGGCTGACGGCCGGCGTCGCCGGTGGCGAGCATCATCCCGTTGAGGACGATGGCCATGACGTAGCCGCCGAGCGGGCCGCGCGGCGTGTCCCAGCCCTCGGCGACCGCGCCGTGGTACGCGCCGTCGTCCTCGGTGAGCGCGATGTCGGCGTCGAACGGCAAGGCGCGGGAAGATACCCGCGTGCTGCTCCTCTTCGACATCGACGGGACGCTGCTGATCCGGGCGACCGACGACCACCGCGACGCGGTGCACGCCGCGCTGCGGCGCGTGTGGCACGTGCCGCACCCGGAGGCGGCGCGGGTCGAGGCGGCGGGGCGGACGGACCCCGAGATCGCGCGGGCGATCCTGCTCCAGAGCGGCGTGTCGGCGGATCGCATCGACGCGGGGATGGTCGACTTCAAGCGCGCCGCCGGCGAGGCGTACGCGCAGCTGTGCCGCTCCGACCTGGGCGCGTTCGTCGCGCCGGGGGTGGCGGAGCTGCTCGAGGAGCTCGCCTCGCGTCCGGGGCTGCGGCTCGCGCTCGTGACCGGCAACCTCGAGCCGATCGCGCGGCTGAAGCTCGCGCGGGCCGGCATCGGGACGTTCTTCGAGCACGGCCAGGGCGGCTTCGGCTCCGATCACGAGGACCGCACGGAGCTGCCCGCGATCGCCCGCGCCCGGGCGGGAGTGCGCCGGGGCGCGCCGTATCCGCGCGAGCAGACGGTGATCATCGGCGACACGCCGCTCGACATCGCGTGCGCGCGCGCGGACGGCGTCCGGTGCTTCGCGGTGACGACGGGCTCCTACGGGGCGGACGACCTTGCCGGCGCCGACGCGGTCGTCGCCTCCGCGAGCGAGCTGCTGCCGCTGCTCGTCTGACGGAACGGCCCGCCCGCGCCTTACGCCTCGTGCCCCGGCTCCATCCGCTTCGCGCGGTGGAACGTGAAGGCCTCCTCGCGGCCGTCGCTGTGCGCGTCGAACGGCTCGCGCAGCAGGGCGCAGTGGTCGCCGGCGGGGATGCGCTCGAGGATCCGGCCGGCGAACCAGTTGCCGCACTCGTCGAGGACGGGCGTCCCCACCGGCCCCTCCTGCCAGGCGACCCGCTCGAACTTGTCGACGTCGTCCCCGGTCTGCGACCCGAAGAGCTCGGCCAGCGCGTCGGCCTCGGCCGGGACGAGGTGGACGACGACGACGCTCGCGTCCGCCGCGACGCGGAACGTGCGGTTCTTGTCGCTCAGGCAGACGAGGAAGCGCGGCGGGTTGATGCTGCACTGCGTCGCGAAGCCGACGAGGCAGCCGGCGCGCTCGCGCCCGTTCGTCGCGGTGACGATGAACATCGGGTAGTCCAGCTCGCTGACGAGGTCGTGCACGACCGGAGCTGCGGTGCCCGCCATGGCCGCATCGTGCCAGCCGCGGGGCGTCAGCGCGCCAGGCGCAGAACGTCGGCCGTCGTGGCGCCGCCGCGCTGGCGCAGGCGCGTGACGTAGGCGGCGTCGGGCGCCAGCGCGGTCGTCCACAGCGTCGTCGTCGTGCCCCGCGGGCCCTCCTTGCGCGGCCGCCGCGGCTGCGCGACGCGCCGGTGCGGGCCGTGCTTCGTCGAGTAGCCCTTGTCGGCCCGGATCGCCGGCGCGATGCGCAGCAGCGTGCGGCTCCCGAGCCGCAGGCTCTGGCTCCACTGCGTCGTCTGCACGTAGAGCAGGTCGTCGCCGAGCAGCGACGGGTTCGTCAGCGACGAGCGGGTCGAGCGGCGCAGCGTCCTGCGCAAGCCGCTCGCGAGGTCGGCCTCGACGATCCGGCTGCTCCGCGCGCCCGCGACGTGGAAGACGACCCGGTCGCCGTCGATCGCGGGACGGCCGAGCGCGTCCGGCGGCCCTGCCGTCACCTCGCGCGGCTCGCCCGCGGGCAGCGGGCGGGCGACGATCCGGTCGCCGCGCTCGCGCCAGACGACCGCGGTCGCGGACACCGCGACCTTGTCCGCGTCGGGGGCCGGCACCCGCGCGACCTCGGCGCCCGTGGCGCGGTCGGCGACCCGCACCTCGCCGGCGGCGACGACCGCCAGGTAGGGGCCGCCGATCGCGAGGTGCTGCGCGTCGACGGGCACGTCGCCGGCCGCCGTGCGCACGATGCCGGGGCCGCCGGGGACCTTCCACGCGAGGTCGGCGCCGGCGACGGTCGGGTCGGTGGCCGAG
>DASZDF010000620.1:0-2645 GCA_035942275.1 Solirubrobacteraceae bacterium
GACGGTGGTTCCGCGCGTGAAGGGCCTGCGGATCGCGCAGGCCGACGCCCGGCTCGCCCAGGCGCACCTCGTCCTCGGCCGGATCGCGCCGAGGGAGGACCCCAAGGCCAAGATCAAGACGCAGGTCCCCGCGGCCGGGGCCCAGCGCCAGCGCGGCACCGCCGTCAACGTCGTGATGGGCAGGAGGATCGTCAAGGTCCCCCGCATCCATGGGATGCGGCTGGTGCGCGCGCGCCGACTGCTGCGCAACCTCGGGCTCCGGCTCGGCGCGATCCGTCCCGGCGGGCGCACCTCCGGGCGCGTCGCGTCGCAGTTCCCCCCGAAGGGGACGAGGGTGCCCATCCGCCAGAAGGTCTCGGTGCGGCTGGTCCCGCCCCTGGTCGTGGTGCCGGATCTCAAGGGCCTGACCGTCGCGGGCGTCGAGCAGGTCCTGACGGTCTGCAAGCTCGTCCTCGACCCGCTGGTCGAGCCCTCGCCCGGCAATCGCGTGATCGGGCAGGTTCCGCGCGCCGGCGAGAGGCGCCGGCCCGGGACGATGGTGCGGATCCTCGTGGCCCCGAAGAAGAGCGAGAAGAAGCCGAACGTCCCGCCTCCGCCCCCGCCCCCGCCCCCGACCTCGTGCTAGGGCGAGCCCTGCACCGTGAGCTGTCCGGGGAACACCACCATCAGCGGGGACGGCGGGACGCCGTCGGTCAGGCCCATGAGCGTCTGCAGGTACACCGGCTTGCCGCCGGCGAGGACCCTCATCGACCACGACCCCGGGAAGATGGCGGCGACGGTCGTGCACGGCTTCGTCGCCGGTGTGGGCGGCAGCGCGCATCCCGCGATCGGCGCGCCCATGAGATCGGGGACGCACACCACCGGCGAGCCCCCGGCCAGGACCTTCGTCTGGCGCGGGATGATCGCGACGCGTCCGCCGTGCGCGCAGAGGATCGTCGCGGCGGTGGTCAGAAGCGGCGGCACGCCCGCCCTCGAAGAAATGCCCCACGCGAGTCCATGTCGCCATAGCATCCCCGATCAGCTGATCTAAGTGGAATCGCCTCGCGCACATGTGTTCCTGATCGATCCCCATTCCATCTACCGCTTGGGCATGGCCAGTTGCCTGCGCGAGCTGCCGATGGTGGCGGGCGTCGACGGCGTGAGCGACCCCGAGGAAGCTTGGGACCATCCCGGTCTCGCCCGCGCGGACCTCGTCATGGTCGACGTCGAGACGCCCGACCCCTCCTGCGTCATCTCGCGCCTGCGCAACGAGGAGGGCCGGCACGTGCTGGCGACCGCAGCGCGCTGGCAGCACCAGGACCTCCTGGCCGCGATGAGCGCCGGGGCGAGCGGAGCGGTCTGCAAGGACGGCCTCACGCCCGAGGCGCTGGCGGCGCAGGTGCGCGCCGCGCTCCATGGCTCGGGCGTCGTGCCCACCGAGATGCTCTTCAGCCTGATCGAGCGGCCGAACGGAGCCGACGGGGCGGCGAACGTGCCGCGGATCATGACCGGCCTCACGAGCCGTGAGCAGGTCGTTCTGCGCCTCATCGCCGACGGCCGCCTGACGCGCGAGGTCGCCCAGGAGCTGTGCTACAGCGAGCGCACGGTGAAGGTGATCCTCAGCAACGCTGTGAACAAGCTCGGCGCGCGGAGCCGCTCGCAGGCCGTCGCCCACGCGGTGCGCGAAGGGCTCATCTGATGGCGCCTCCGCGACGCGCCCGTGCTCGCGACGACTTCGCCGCCCCGGCGGCGCGGCCCCGGCCCTCGCCGTCGCGGCCGGCCGTCACCCCGCCCAACGGCGCGTTCGCGCGAGTCGTCGAGGCGGGTGGCGGGGTGCTGCCCGGCGGCTCCGTCCACCCCTCGGTCGAGCGCGCGATCGCCGCCGAGGCGCCGCGCGGCCGGCCGCTCGCCGCGGACGTGGCCGCCTGGGCGGGCGCGGGACTGGGCGACGAGCTCGGGGACGTGCGCGTCCACACCGGTGCGACCGCCGACGCGCTCGCGCGTGCGGTCTCCGCGCGCGCCTTCACCGTCCGCCGCGACGTCTTCTTCGCCCGCGGCGAGTACCGGCCCGACACCGCGTCCGGCCGGCGCCTGCTCGGCCACGAGCTGACGCACGCGGTGCAGCAGCGCGGGGCGCCGGCCGGCGGTCCGCTGAAGGTCACGGAGCGGGGCGACCCGTCGGAGCGCGAGGCGGACCGTGTCTCGCGCGAGATCGGAGGCTGACATCGCGGCGACCGCCGGCGCCGCCGTCTCGCTGGCCGCCGTCGACGCCGTGCTCCGCGAGGCGGTGCGCCGCGTGGCGGCGGTCGACCCCAACCCGACCGATCCGTTCCGCGGGCTCTACATCACCGACGATGCCGCCCTGCAGACAGCCGACGCGATCGACGGCTCGAACGCCGAGGGGCGTCTGGCGCAGGTCGCCGCCGCGCTCGGCCTCGACCCACTCGACACCACGCTGCTCGCGGCGTGCGTCGCGCCCGACCTCGATCCGCGGTACGGGCGGCTCGTCGCGTACCTGCACGACGACGTCGCGTGCCGCCGCCCCAGCCCGCGCCTGCTCGCGCGCCTGCTGAGCTCGGACGACCTGCCGGAGCCCGTGATCATCGCGCGTCTCTCCGCCGCGGCGCCGCTGCGAGCCGGCGGCGCGCTGCTGCTCGGGAGCGGCG
>DASZDF010000621.1:0-7590 GCA_035942275.1 Solirubrobacteraceae bacterium
GCCATAGCTAGTGCCGGTCCCCCGCAGGTTCGACCGACGCCCCCCTGAGCGCGATACCACTCGTATCAACGAGCGGATCCGCGTCCCTGAAGTTCGCCTCATCGACGAGAACGGGCAGCAGCTCGGCGTCATGGCGACGGACAAGGCCCTGCGCTACGCGCAGGACAAGGACATGGACCTCGTCGAGGTCGCGCCCGAGGCCCGGCCTCCGGTCACGCGCGTCCTGGACTACTCGAAGTACAAGTACGAGCTCGCGCAGAAGCAGAAGCAGGCCCGCAAGCACCAGCAGCAGATCGTCGTCCGCGAGATCAAGTTCCGGCCGAAGATCGCGCAGCAGGACTACGAGACCAAGAAGCGCCACGTCGAGCGCTTCCTGCTCCACAAGGACAAGGTCAAGATCACGATCATGTTCCGCGGGCGCGAGGTCACGCACCCCGAGCGCGGCGAGATGATCCTCGACCGCCTCGCCGAGGAGCTCGCGGAGCTGGCGATCGTCGAGCAGCGCCCCCAGCAGGACGGGCGCAACATGACGATGATGCTCGGCCCGTCGAAGGCCGTCCTCTCGGGCGAGATCACGACGGACGAAGAGGCCTCCGACGAGGGCGACGAGGCCACGCCGGCCGCCGAGGCCGCGGCCGAGCCCGTGGCGGAGGAGCGCGCGACCGGCCAGGGCAGCACCGCGGGCGCGCCGCCCGAGGAGCGCAGCGGCAGCGGGCAGGGTGGGGCGAAGAAGCCGCGCGCGAAGCCCACGAAGGAACGCCCGCTCGGCAGCGCCGAGCAGCTCGCCGACTGACCCGTAGTCAGGTACCGGCACTATTCGCCGGTGCAGCGGTCATGATTCAGCGCAATCTTTCGTGGGTTCGCGCGTTCTTGCGTGTCCCACCCGTTCGAAACAAGGAAGTCGCGTTGCTCAGCTCGTTCCGTTCGCTCGTCGTCCTGGCGCTCACCCTGACGACCGCCGTCCTCGCCTTCGCCGCCCCCGCCTCCTCCCAGGGGCCGGAGCCACTCGATACCGACACGCCGGTCGGCGGCCTCCAGCAGCTCCGGACGGCCGACACCAGCGCGAACTGCATCAGCACCGAGCCGGGCGACCCGCCGGAGTGCGCGACCGTCATCGACGGCGGCACCACGGACGCGCGCTCGATCGCGGTCACGCCCGACGGGGAGAACGCCTATGTCGCGTCCGCAGGCGCCGAGAACGCGGGGACGCTGGCGACGTTCACCCGCAACCAGTCGACGGGGGAGCTGAGCTTCAACGCGTGCATCTTCGACCCGGCGTCGGCAGAGGTCTGCGGCACACAGCTCACGCAGCTCAACGGCGCGAGCTACGTCGTTGCGACGAACGAGAACGTCTACGTCGCGTCGTCGGCGTCGAACGCGGTGCGCGCCTTCTCGCGCAGCCAGTCGACCGGCGCGCTGACGCCGATCGCGGACGCCAGCGGCGGCTGCATCCAGGAGATCGGTGCCGGCGGCTGCGTCGAGGGCGACGGCCTCACCGGCGTCGAGTACCTGGTCCTCAGCCCGGACGGCAACTTCCTGTACGCGATCTCGTCGACGCACCCCTCCACGCCGACGCAGCCCGGGGCGATCGCCATCCTCGAGCTCGACGCCGACACCGGCGCTATCTCCCAGGACGAGGACAACTTCGTGGCGGTGGAGGGCGTGCGCGCGGCCGACATCAGCCCCGATGGCGCGGACCTCTACGCCGTCGCGCCCGGCGAGGACAAGCTCTACCGGTTCGACCGCGACACGACGACCGGGCTCCTCACGCAGGGGCAGTGCATCCGCGACGAGGGGATCCTCGTCGACAACGCCTGCGCCGACACCGCGAACGGCCTCAACGGCGTCTTCGACGTCGAGGTTGTCACCACGGGCGCGCACTCCGACGTCTACACGATCAGCCGGGTGGAGGGCAGCGACCCGCTCGACATGGGGAGCACGCTCGTCCACTTCCACCGCAACACCGGCACCGGCGCGCTGACCTCGGCGCAGTGCCTCGAAGACAACGAGTCCGCCGAGAACTGCACCACGACGTTCAACGGCATCTACAACGCGTCGAGCATCACCGCGCGCCCCGACGGCCAGTTCCTTTACGTCACGGGCACCGGGGACAACGCGATCGCGTACTTCGGGCGCGCCACTGCGGACGGCACCCTCACGCAGCAGGCCGGGGCGGACGAGAAGTGCGTGTCCGACGGCGACGCCGAATGCGGCGCCGACAGCGACACAGAGGGCCTCACGGGCGTGAACGAGACCGCGGTCAGTCCCGACGGCGAGTACCTCTACTCGACGGCCGCAGGCGACGATGCCGTGGCGCAGTTCGCGATCCAGTACGCGCCCGTGTGCCCGGACATCACGCGCGACGACGTTCCGGCGCAGACGACGGTCGACATCACGCCGACGTGCACGGACATCAACCAGCCGCGCGACCTGCTCAGCGTGGAGGTCGTGACGCAGCCCAACGAGGGCAACGTCGGCGACGAGGGGGCGGTCACGGCGGTCGACACCAACGCGGACGGCCGCAACGACACGCTGCGCTACGACCCGAACAACTTCATCGGGACGACGACCTTCACGTACCGAGGCCGGGACGACCAGGGCAACCCGTCCGGGATCCAGACGGTGACCGTGACGGTCCTGCCGACCGGCGCCCCGGTCATCTCGGTCTCCGACGCGGGCGCGTCGGAGGGTGACGGCACGATGCAGTTCACCTTCCAGCGCAGCGGGCCGACGACCGAGACGATCACGGTGACGTACTCGACCCAGAACGACACCGCGGTCGCACCGGGCGACTACACGGCGCAGCCCGGTCAGACCGTCATCTTCAACCCGGGCGAGGTCCAGAAGACGATCAACGTCGCGATCGCCGACGACAACGTCGACGAGGAGACCGAGCGCTTCCGCGTCGCCATCACGAACGTGATCGCGTCCGGCGGGCCGGCGCCGGCGGTCTCCGACGCGCTCGGCGTCGGCACGATCGCCGACAACGACACCGCGATCGCGTCGATCGCGGACACGACCGTGGGCGAGGGCGCAGGCACGGCGACCCTGACCGTGACGCTCTCGAACCCGTCGAGCCGCACCGTGACGGTGCAGTACGGCGCGAGCGAGGGGACGGCCACGGATCCGGAGGACTTCGACGCCCCCGACGGCGGCTCGAGCGTGTCCTTCGCGCCCGGCGACGTCTCGGAGACCGTCTCGATCCCGATCGTCAACGACACGACGACGGAGCAGACCGAGCAGTTCACGGTCGGCCTGTCGAGCCCGTCCAGCGGGGCGTCGCTCGGCGACGCCACCGGGCAGGTGACGATCACCGACAACGACGTCCCGAGCATCTCGATCTCGAACGTCAACGTGGCGGAGGGCGACTCCGGCACGCGCAACGCGACGTTCAACGTCACGCTCTCGTCGCCCACGTCGCAGACGGTTACCGTCGCGTACGCGACCGCCAACGGCACCGCGACCGCGGGCACCGACTACACGACGACGAACGGGACGCTGACGTTCTCGCCCGGGGAGCTGGTCGAGACGATCAACGTCCCCGTGCTCGGCAACACGGTCGAGGAGGCCGACGAGACGTTCAACGTGAACCTCTCCTCGCCGACGAACGCGACGATCGCCGACAACCAGGGCGTCGGGACGATCGAGAACGACGACATCACGCCGAGCCTGTCGGTCAGCGACGCCAGCATCGCCGAGGGCAACGCGGACCTGCGCAACGCCACCTTCACGGTGTCGCTGTCGCAGCCGCCGCCCGGCGCGGTCACCGTCGACTGGGCGACGTCGAACGGGACGGCCACCGCCGGCTCCGACTACAACGCGGCCAACGGCACGGTCACGTTCGCGGCGGGGGAGACGACGAAGACGATCAACGTCGCGGTCCGCGGCGACACCGCCGTGGAGGGCGACGAGACGTTCGTCGTCACGCTCACAGCGCCCACGAACGCCACGATCGGCGACGCGACGGGCACCGGCCGCATCCTCAACGACGACCAGCAGCCGGTGCCGCCGACGCCCGAGCCGCCCGCTCCGCGGACGACGATCGTCGTCGGCGACACCGCGGTCTCCGAGGGCGATGCGGGTACGCGTGACGCGACGTTCACCGTCGCGCTGTCGCAGGCGGCATCCGCGCCGATCTCGGTCGACGTGACGACCGCGAACGGCACGGCGCTCGGCGGCGAGGACTACCGGGCGGGCTCCGGGCGGCTGACGTTCGCGCCGGGCGAGACGAGCAAGCCGGTTCCGATCCCTGTCGTCGGCGACACGCGGCCCGAGGCCGACGAGCAGTTCACGCTGCGCCTCAGCGACGCCGCCGGCGCCGACATCGTCCGCGGGATCGGGACGGCGACCGTTGCCAACGACGACATCCAGCGCCGGCTGCCGGGGCTGCGGTTCTCGGTCACGCCGCGGCGGGACCTGACGCTGCCGCACGTGTTCCGCGTCACCGGCCAGGTCATCCTGCCCGCCGGCGTCACGGCCGCGGAGGGCTGCGGTACGGGCCGCGTGTCAGCGCAGTACAAGAACGGCGGGAACACGATCTCGACCCGGCGCGCCGTCCTCGACGCGCAGTGCCGGTTCACGATCCGCACGCCGTTCAACATCCGCTCGCGCCTGCGCAACGCCCGGACGCTGAAGCTCACCGTGCGCTTCCTGGGCAACCGGTACCTGTCGCCGCGGACGGCGCAGTCGGTGTTCGTGCGCGTGCGGAGGTAGTGCAGGCGCGCGTCGTCCTTGCGGCGCTCCTGGTCCTCGCCGCGGCCCTCCCGGCCGCGGCGCAGGGCCAGGAGCCCGTCGTCTACTCGAGCCTGCCGCTCCAGGGCGAGTACGCGGACTCGGCGCGGGACATCGTGCGGGGGATCGAGCTCGCGCTCGAGCGGGCGGGAGCGCCGGTCCGGCACGTCTCCCTCGACGACTCGACCCCGCAGGTCGGCACGTGGACGCCCGAGGCCGTGGCGCGCAACGCCAGGCGCGCAGCGCGGGACGGGCGGGCGATCGCCTACATCGGCGAGTTCAACTCCGGCGCGAGCGCGATCTCGCTGCCCATCCTGAACTCCGAGGGGCTCCTGCAGGTCAGCCCCTCCAACACCGCGATCGGCCTGACCGCGCGGGGCCCGGGGACGGACCCTGGGGAGCCCGACAAGTACTACCCGAGCGGCGAGCGGACGTACGGCCGCGTGGTCCCGGACGACCGCGTCCAGGGGCGGGCGGCGGGCGTCGTGCTGCGCGACGCGGGGATCGAGCGGCTGCTCGTCCTCCACGACGGTGAGATCTACGGGCGCGGGATGGCGATGCTGGCCGCCGGGGCGGCGCGCGCCCGCGGGATCCGCGTCGTCGCGGTGCGTCGCTACCGCGGCCGCAACGCGGGCAGGCTGGCGGCCGAGGCGCGGCTCCGCCGGGCGGACGGCGTCTACTTCGGCGGCGTCGGCTTCACCCCGGCGGTCCGCCTGTGGCGCGCGCTCGGCCGCGTGCGCGGGCTGCGACTCTTCGGCCCCGACGGCCTGGCCTTCGACGACTTCGCGCGCCGCATCCCCGCCGGCGCCGCGCGCCGCACGCAGATCACCGTGTCCACGCTCGCGCCCGAGGCGTACCCGGAGGCGGGGCAGGAGGTCCTGCGCGCGCTCGGCGAGGGGACCGATCCGTACGCGCTCCACGGCTACGAGGCGATGAGCGTCGTCCTCGACGCGCTCGCACGCGGCGGGCCGACGCGGAAGGGGATGGTCGACGCGTTCTTCGCGACCCGCGACCGCGACTCGGTCCTCGGCCGCTACTCGATCCAGCCCTCCGGCGACACGACGCTCAGCCGGTACGGCGTCTACGGGGTCCGCGACGGCCGCCTCGTGTGGGAGCGCGCGGTCGACGCGGCAGTGGGCTGACCCGCCCGGGCCGCTATCCTCCCGCGCTGCTCATGCCGAAGATGAAGTCCCACTCGGGCGCGAAGAAGCGCTTCAAGGTGACCGCCAAGGGCAAGGTCAAGGCTCACCACGCCTTCACGTCCCACAACCTGGGCAAGAAGGCCGCCAAGCGCAAGCGCCGCCTCGGCAAGGAGACCGTGCTCGAGGGCGAGGACGCGGTGCGGGCGAAGAAGCTCCTCCAGGGGATGGGCCGGTAGATGACCCGCGTCAAGCGCTCCGTCCACGCGAAGAAGAAGCGCCGCGCGACGCGCGAGCGCGCGAAGGGCTACCGCGGCGACGCCAGCCGCCGGTACAAGAAGGCCAAGGAGACGGTCATGAAGGCCGACTCCTACGCGTACCGGGACCGGCGCAACAAGAAGCGCGACTTCCGCCGCCTGTGGGTCACCCGCATCAACGCCGCCGCCCGCCAGAACGGCATGAACTACTCGCAGTTCATCCACGGCGTGCAGGCCGCGGGCATCGAGCTCGATCGCAAGGTCCTCGCGGACATCGCGGTCCGCGACCCGGAGACGTTCGCCGGGATCGCCGCGGCGGCCAAGGCCGCCAACGACAAAGCGTAGACGCCATCGCCGCGAAGCGGCTGTGACGTGATGTCGCGAAGCGACCCGATCACCAGCGCCGACAACGCGAAGCTGAAGCTGGTCCGCCGGCTGCAGCGGCGGCGCGACGCGCGGCTGTTCGTGGCCGAGGGGGAGGACTTGGTGGCCGCCGGCGGCCGCCCCGAGTTCGTGCTCGTCGCCGCGGGCAGCGGCCTGGACGGCATCGAGGTCGAGCCGGAGCTGCTCGCGAAGGCGTCCGCCCGCGGCTCGGGCACGCGCGCCATCGGCGTCTTCGAGCGGCCGGCGCCCGTCGCTCCCGCCGGGCCGCTGTGCGTGGCGCTGTGGGGCGTCGGCGACCCCGGGAACGTCGGCACGATCCTCCGCTCGGCGCTGGCGTTCGGAGCGGCGAGCGTCGCACTCGGCCCCGGCTGCGCCGACCCGTTCGGGCCGAAGGCCGTGCAGGCGTCGATGGGCGCGGTGTTCGATGTGCCGATCGCCCGCGTGGAGGAGGTGGCGGCGCTGCCCCGCCCGACGATCGCGCTCGCGGCGCGCGCGGGCGACCCCCTCCGCGGGCCGCTCGCCGAGGCCACGCTGCTGGTCGGCGCGGAGCGGGAGGGGCTGCCGGACGAGGTCGTGGAGGCGTGCGACCGGGTCGCCCACATACCCATCGAGAGCGAGTCGCTGAACGCGGCGATGGCCGCCACGGTGGCGCTCTACGAGGCCGTGCGGTACAACTAGACGTCCCATGCGCAGCACCCGCAGCACCCGCCGATTTCGCCGTACCGAGGCCCGCGAGGCGACGGCCGCGTAGCTGCGCAGCCGATCGCAAGTCTCGCGGGCGCCGAGTACGGCGCCTTTTTTGTGCCCATGACCGACCCGACCACACGCATCCCGGAGCTCCGCGCCGAAGCCGAGGCGGCGATCGCCGCCGCCGGCGACACGAGTGCGCTCGAGGAGCTGCGGGTCCGCTACCTCGGCCGCAAGGCGGAGCTCCCGAACCTCCTGCGCGGCGTCGCCCAGCTCGAGCCCGAGCAGCGCGGCCAGGTCGGCCGCGCCGCGAACGAGGCGCGCAAGGCGCTCGAGGCGCTCGTCGGGGCGCGCACCGCCGAGCTCGAGGCCGCCGAGCTGGACACGAAGCT
>DASZDF010000622.1:0-2986 GCA_035942275.1 Solirubrobacteraceae bacterium
GTCACGAGGACGGGGCGCAGGCCGAAGAGGCGGTCGTCCGCGGCCGCCGCCGCGAGCAATCCCCTCCCGCCGCCGGTCAGCGCGAGCGGCGAGCCCTCCGGCATCCGCGGCGGGCGCTCGGAGTCGCAGAAGACGACGGCCCGCAGCCCGTCGCCGCGGACCTCCAGCTCCGCCGCCAGCGCGTCGCACATCGCGAGCGGCTTGGCGGCCGACGCGAGCAGCACGCGGTCGACCTCGCCGCCCGCGCGGCGGACGCCCTGGCGCGTCAGCGTGAAGCCGAGGTCGCGCAGCGCGACCTGGAGCGACTCGAGACGGCGCACGGCCTCCGCGTCGCCGTCCGCCCGCAGGCACCGCAGCGCGTAGTCCTCGAGCAGCACGACCCAGTCGTCGATCGTCGGTTGCGCGCGAAAACGCGCGCCGCGCGGGGCGCCGGGCGGCGGCGGCTCGCCGACGTGGTGCAGCCACCGCAGGCCGGACTCGGCGAGCCGCGGCTGGCGGCGCGCGAGCTCGGCCCACGAGAGCTGGGCGCCGCCCTCGGTGCGGCGCTCGCGCAGGCGGGCGAGCAGCCAGACCGTCAGGCCGAGGTGCTCGCGCCCGGGCGGGACGCGGTCGAGGTCCGCGAGCGCCTGCTCGAAGCGCGCGTGGCGCTCGTCGAGCCACTCGCGCTCGGTGCGCAGCGGCGTGCAGAGCTGGACGAGCTCCTGATAGGGCGCGAGGTGCCCCTCGCGCACGACGGCCGGCGTGGGGATCGAGAAGTCCTCGCGGTCGAGCAGCTCGCGATACAGCGCGGCCTCGGTCGCGGAGAGGTCGCTCGGGCTCGTCGCGGTGAGCCCGACGACGTGCCGCGGCCGCAGCTCGGCGAGCAGCGGGCGCAGCAGCGCGCCCCACAGCGACACGAGGTGATGGCACTCGTCGAGGACGACGACGGCCGCGCCCGCCTCGCGCAGCCCGGCCAGCCGCTCGCGCGCCGGCGCCGAGAGCAGCTCCTCGGGCGGGATGTCGGGCACGTGCCCGTCGGCGGCCTGGCGCTTGAGCCGCGCGACGTGTGCGCGCACCTCGCGCTCGCGGGCCTCCAGCGCGGACCCGGACCAGCGACCGATCTCCTCGTCGACCTCCTCGACCGTCTGCGCGGTCGCCCGCGCGCGCTCGGCGGCCCAGTGGCGCTCCGCCGCCTCGCGGAGCATCCCGTCCGGGTCGTCCGCGCGGCACAGCGACTGGTAGGTGAGGAGGTGGACGTCGTCGCTGACGCCGCCGAAGAGCGCCTGGCGCTCGCGCCACTGCCGCTGGATCGTCTGGCTCGGGCAGAGCACGACCGCCGGGACGCCGAGCCGCCGCACGATCTCCAGCCCGATGAGCGTCTTCCCCGAGCCGGGAGGAGCGACGAGCAGCGTCTTCTCCTCGCCGGCCTCGCGGTCGGCCTCGAACGCGTCGAGGCAGAGCCGCTGGTAGTGGCGCCACTCGCCCGCGAAGCGCCAGGCCGCGAGCGGGGTGGTCAATCCTCGTCCGCGAGCGGCGGGAACCGCTCGGCGAGCGCGCCGCACAGCTCGCGCGGGTCGTCGAAGAGGGCGTCGGCTCCGAGGTCGTCGCGGCGCTCGGTCGGCACGGCCCTCCACGCGCGACCGCCGACGGCGACGAACGGCGGCTCGTCGAGCTCGCGCAGGCGCCGCAGCATGTCGGTCGCGGCCTCGAGGTTGTTCGCGACCGACGTCGACAGCGCGACGGCATCGGGCCGCTCGTCGTCGACCAGCGCCGCGAGGTCGGGGCCCGGGGTCGCGGCGCCGAGGGCGAGCACCTCCCACCCCTCGCCCTCCAGGAAGTCGGCGATCATCTGCGCGCCCAGCGCGTGCAGCTCACCCGGCGTGCAGGCCACGACCGCGAGGCGACCGCTCGCCGGCGGCACGCGGATCCGGGGCGCCAGCACGCCGAGGATCCCCTGCGTCACCGCCGTCGCGTAGTGCTCGTGCGCGACGGTCAGCTCGCCCGCCGCCCAGCGCTCGCCCACCTCCTCGAGCGCGGGCGCGAGCACGTCGAGGTAGACGTCGCGGACCTCCATCCCCTCGCCGACCGCCTCGTCGACGAGCCACCGCGCGCGCGTCGCGTCGCCCGCCAGCAGCGCGGCGAGGAAGTCGTCGCCGAGCGTCCCGCTCTCCGGCACTACACCCCCAGCGCCCGCTCCACCCGCTGCCGGAGCTCGGCGTCCGGCTCGGCGGTCGACCCCATCGTCGCCCGCGCCGCCTCCGGCTGGCCGAAGTTGAAGAGCGCGAGGTCGAACGCGTCGAGCGGGACGTCGGCCTCCTCGGCGAGGTCCGCGGCGCGCCGCTCCATGAGGAACCGCTCGCCGATGCCGAAGACCCGCTTCGCCGCGATCACCGCGGCGTCGCTCGCCTCGCCGAGCTGGAGGTCCGGCGGCGCCACGTCGACGAGGCCGAGCCGCCCGAGCGAGACCAGCAGCTCGAAGCGCCCCGCGCGCGGGAAGCCCGGCAGCGAGAGCCGCTCGAAGATCCGCTGGAAGCGCCGCTCGGCCGTCCAGCCGTCGTCACCGCTCAGCGCGGCGGCCTGCGAGCCGCCGTGCCGCGGCGCCCAGCCGCGGTACGCGGCGACCGTCCGCGTCGGCTGCTTCGGGTCCACGGTCGTCCGCGGCCCGAGCACGGCGCCCTCGCCGAGCTCCGGCAGCTCGCCCGTCGACCACGGGACGCGCACGGCGGAGATGGTCGCGAAGGGGTCGCCCTCGTCGCCGCTCAGCGGCGACAGGTGGGCGATGAGGAACGCGAGCCACAGCGACTCCTCGAGGTCCTCGGCCATCGCGGCCTCGGCGTAGAGCCCCGGCGGGTCGATCGCCAGCTCCGCCAACCGCGCCGTCGCGAACGCCAGCTCGGCCGCGAGCCGCTTCGCGTCCCCCGACGCCTTCAGCCCCGGGACGAGCTCGTTCTCGTAGCCGTCCTCCACCGCGCGCGCGAGGCGCTTGACGACGACACCCGAGGTGCGA
>DASZDF010000623.1:0-2416 GCA_035942275.1 Solirubrobacteraceae bacterium
ACGAGGCGCAGCACGCGGTCGACGACCTCCTCGTCGTGGCCGCGGGCGAGGATCTGCTCCCGGCCGAGGTCCTCCTCCACGTACATCTCGAGGATCGCGTCGAGCGTGTCGTAGTCGGGCAGCGAGTCCTGGTCGGTCTGGGCGGCGCGCAGCTCGGCGCTCGGCGCGCGGGTGACGATCGACTCCGGGATCGGCGACCGCGCGTCGCGCCGCGCCCGCACCGCCACGAGCCGGTACACGAGCGTCTTCGGGACGTCCTTGATGACCGCGAAGCCGCCTGCGGTGTCGCCGTAGAGGGTCGAGTAGCCGACCGACAGCTCGGACTTGTTGCCCGTGGTCAGCACGAGCCAGCCGAACTTGTTCGAGAGCGCCATGAGGATGTTGCCCCGGATCCGGGCCTGGAGGTTCTCCTCGGTGATGTCGGGATCGCGGCCCGCGAACGGCTCGGCGAGCAGCTCGTCGTAGACCTCCATCGGCGCCGCGATCGGGATCTCGCGGAAGTCGATGCCGAGGTTCTCGGCGAGCACGCGGGCGTCGGACCGCGTCCCCTCCGACGAGTACCGCGAGGGCATGCTGACCGCGCTGACCCGGTCGGCGCCCAGCGCGTCCACGGCGAGCACCGTCACGAGCGTCGAGTCGATCCCGCCCGAGAGGCCGAGCACGACGTGGTCGAAGCCGTTCTTCTCGACGTAGTCGCGCAGCCCGGTCACCAGCGCCGCGTACACCTCCGCGTCGTCGTCGAGGAACGGGGCGATGCGGGGCTCGATCGCCTGCGCACCCGCCAGCGCGGGCTCGCGCTCGCACACCGCGATCGTCGGCACCTCGGCCTCGAGCGAGCGCGCCGCGACACGGTGGCGCGTGTCGCGCAGACGGCCGCGGCGGGTCGCCGACGGGTCGACGTCGCAGACGAGGAGATCCTCCACGAAGCCGGGCGAGCGGGCGAGGACCGTGCCCTCGTGATCGCAGACGAACGAGTGGCCGTCGAAGACCAGCTCGTCCTGGCCGCCGACCAGCGCGCAGAACGCGGTGGCCGCCAGGTGGTCGCGAGAGCGCTGCACGATCATCGCCTCGCGCCGCTCCGGCTTGCCGTGCTCGTACGGCGACGCCGAGATGTTGACGATGAGCTGCGCGCCCGCGAGCGCCTCGATCGACGCCGGCGGCCCGGGCTGCCACACGTCCTCGCAGATCGTCAGCCCGACGAGCACGCCGTCGACCTCGATCAGCGCCGGGCGGCTGCCGGCCTGGAAGTACCGCACCTCGTCGAACACGCCGTAGTTCGGCAGGTGCATCTTCTGGTAGACGCCCGCCACGCGGCCGTCGGAGAGGACCGCCGCGGAGTTGAAGACGTCGTGGGCCCGCTGCGGGAACCCGACGACCGCGACGAGCCCGTCGGTGTGCTCGGCGATCCGGTCGACGGTCGCCCGGCAGTCGGCGAGGAAGTGGTCCTTGAGCAGGAGGTCCTCGGCCGGGTAGCCGCTGACCGCGCACTCCGGGAACAGGACGAGCCGGGCGCCCGCGTCGCGCGCCTCCTCGAGCCGCTCGAGGATGAGCCGCTCGTTGCCGGCGAGGTCGCCGACGGTGGCGTTGATCTGGGCCAGGGCGAGGCGCATGGCGCCTCAGATCATGGCACCGAGCTTCGGCCCAGCCAGTACTGCACGAACTCCCGCAGCTTCGGATCCTCGGGGGAGGAGACGGTCAGCGTCCGCTTGTACGCGCTCGCGACGATCTGCCCGCCGGTGCCGCGCTCGACGACGACCCCCTGGCCGGCCTCGACCAGCGCCGGGTCGTCGCCGCCCGCGACGTCGCGCGCGAGCGCCTCCAGTGCCTCGCGCTGCGCCGGGTCGCCGTAGCGGAGCACGACGTTGCCGCGCTTCAGGGTGTCGCCGGTGAGCGCGTCGCTGACCTGCCCCGGCGCCTCCGTGTCCTCCCCGATCGTCGAGTCGTCGCGCGCGTTGAAGAAGGCGAGCACGCCGAGGACGGCCGCGACGGTCAGCAGCACCGCGGTCGCGATGAGGACGCCGCGCCTCACGTCGCCGGCGTGGGGGAGGGGCGCCGTGTCGTCCGCGTGCGCCGCCGCGTCCCGAACGAGCGCCGCACGCCGGCGGCGCGCGCGAGCCGCGCGATGGCGAGGTCGAGGTCCCCGGCGAGGTCCTCGAGGTCGGCGAGCGCGTCGTAGTCGCCGAGCATCCCGAAGCCGAGCTTGCCGTCGTAGCTCATGATCGCGATCCCGAGGCCCTGGTTCGGCGCGAGCGGGACGACGGGGTACAGCCGCTCGAGCCTGTGCCCGAGCACGTAGAGCGGGAACTGGGGGCCCGGCACGTTCGTGACGACGAGGTTGAACCAGCGCTGCCGCGCCTGGAGCCGCGCGGCCTGGCTGAGGATCGTCGGCGGCGCGAAGTCGCCGAGCTGCGTGATG
>DASZDF010000624.1:0-4390 GCA_035942275.1 Solirubrobacteraceae bacterium
TGCGTCGGGAACATCAACGCGCGCGTCGTCGCCTCCGGCCGCAGCGGCCACTCGGCCCGGCCGTGGACCGCCGACAACGCGATCCACCGCCTCGCGACGCAGATCGCGGCGGTCGCCGAGCAGCCATACGAGGAGCGCGAGTTCGACGGCCTGACGTTCACGGAGGCGATGTCGGTGGTGATGGTCTCGGGCGGCATCGCGCAGAACGTGATCCCGGACCGGGCGGAGGCGATCGTCAACTACCGCTACGCGCCCGGGCGGACGCCCGAGGAGGCGGAGCGGCGGCTGGCGGAGGTCGTCGGCGACGGCCTCGAGGTCTTCTCGAACGCCCCGTCGGGCGCCGTGCCCTCCGGCAACGCGACGGTGGAGCGGATGCGCTCGCTCGGCCTCGCGTGGGAGCCCAAGCAGGCGTGGACGCCGGTCGCGGAGTTCGCGCGGGCGGGCGTCGACGCGATCAACTTCGGCCCCGGCGAGCCGCGGTACGCGCACACGCGCGACGAGCTCGTCCGCGTCGACGCGCTGGTGGCCGCGTACGAGACCCTGGAGCGCCTGTGCGGCTGAGCCCCGTCCTGACCGACATGGCGACGTACCCGTTCGTGCGCCTCACCGAGGCCAAGCGGCGCCTCGCCGCGGAGGGCGTTCAGGTCATCGACTTCGGGATGGGCGAGCCGCGAGAGGAGACGCCGGCCTTCATCCGCGCCGCGGTCGCCGCCGAGATCGAGGCCGAGCCGGTCAGCACGTACCCCCTGGCCGAGGGCCTCCCCGTCCTGCGCGCCGCGATCGCCGCGTGGGTCGAGCGCCGCTTCGCCGTCGCGCTCGACCCGAACGTCGAGATCGTCCCGACGCTCGGCACGAAGGAGGCGATCTTCTCCCTGGCGCAGGTCGTCGACGGCGCCGTCGCCGTTCCCACGCCCGGCTATCCGGTGCCGGGGCGCGGAGCGCTGTTCGCCGGGCGCGAGGTGGTTGAGATCCCGCTCACGCCCGAGAACGGCTGGCTCCCCGACCTCGCCGCCGTGCCGTGGGAGCGCCTCGGTCTGCTGTGGCTGAACACGCCCGGCAACCCGACCGGCGTCGCCGCGCCGATGGCGTATCTGCTGGAGGCCGCGGAGCGCTGCCGGCGCCACGACGTCGTCCTCGCGTCCGACGAGGCGTACAGCGAGCTGTGGTTCGAGGGCGCGCCGCCCGCGTCCGCGCTCCAGGCCGGGCGCGAGAACGTGATCGTCTTCAACACGCTCTCCAAGCGCTCGTCGATGCCCGGCTACCGCAGCGGGTTCGCAGCGGGCGACGCGGGGCTGATCGCGGCACTCAAGCGCTACCGGCCGAACGTGGGGACCGCGCCGCAGACGTTCGTCCAGCGCGCGTCGGTCGAGGCGTGGAACGACGAGGACCACGTCGTCGAGACGCGCGAGCGCTATGCGCGCAAGCGCGCGATCGTGCTGCCGGCGCTGCTCGAGGCGGGGCTGGAGCCCGCGGGCGGCGACGCCTCGTTCTTCCTCTGGATGCGCGCGCCCGACGGGTTCGCCGCGGCGGCGCTGGAGCGCGGGATCGTCGTGGCGCCGGGCGAGTACCTCGGCGCGGGCGGCGCGGGCTACGTGAGGGTCGCGCTCGTCCCCACGCTGGAGGAGTGCGAGCGCGCCGCGGCGCTGCTCACTGGTTTGCGTGCAGGATCTGGTTGAGGCCGACCCACGCGCCGTGGCGCTGGTGGGCCTCGACCGCGCCCGTCGTGCTGTTGCGGCGGAAGAGGAGGTTCGAGGCGCCGCTGAGCGCGCGCGCCTTCGTCACCTCGCCTCCGGGCATCGTCACGAGAGTTCCCGCCGTCAGGTAGAGCCCGGCCTCGACGATGCACTCGTCGCCGAGCGAGATCCCGATCCCCGCGTTCGCGCCGAGGAGGCAGCGCTCGCCGATCGAGACGACCTCCGTGCCCCCGCCGCTGAGCGTGCCCATGATCGACGCGCCGCCGCCGATGTCCGACCCGTCGCCGACGACCACGCCCGCGCTGATGCGGCCCTCGACCATCGAGGTGCCGAGCGTCCCGGCGTTGTAGTTGACGAAGCCCTCGTGCATGACGGTCGTGCCCTCGGCCAGGTGGGCGCCGAGGCGGACGCGGTCGGCGTCGGCGATCCGCACGCCCGCGGGCACGACGTAGTCCGTCATCCGGGGGAACTTGTCGACGCCGTGCACGGCGAGGTGGCGGCCCTCGAGGCGGCAGCTCAGGCGGACGCGTTCGAGGCTCGCGAGGTCGACCGGGCCGAGGCTCGTCCACGCGACGTTCGCGAGGACGCCGAAGATCCCGTCCACGTTGACGTCGTGCGGCTTGACGAGGCGGTGCGAGAGCAGGTGCAGGCGCAGGTAGGCGTCCACGGCGTCGGCGGGCGGCGATCCGAGGTCGTCGAGGACGGTGGTCACCGGCGCGACGCGCACGCCGCGCAGCTCGTCGACGCGCTCGCCGTCCGGCAGGCCCTCGACCGGAGTCGGATCGGCGGCGAGCGACGGGGCGGGGTACCAGGCGTCGAGCGTGCGGCCGGACTCGAGGTCCATCGTGGTGAGGCCGTGGGCGGAGGCGGCGGTCATGGGCGCGCGGCCACCGTATCGTCCCGCCCGTGACCCGTGCCGTCCTGCTGCTCGTCTGCGCCGCCCTGGTGTGGCCCGCGGGCGCGTTCGCCCACGGGCGCGGTGCGCTGCCGCCGACCGCGCGGATGGCGCAGGGCGGGCCGCTGATGAGCTGCCCCGGGGAGCCGCTGCGCGCCGACCGGGCGATCACGGGGACGTTCGGCGTCGCGGAGATGGGCTCGTACGTGCTGGTGCCGTTCGACGTTCCCGCGGGCACGACGAGCGTCCGCGTGAAGTACTGCTACGACCAACCGGAGAGCCCGACGTCGTCGCAGGTCAAGCACACCCTCGACCTCGGGCTGTATTCGTCGAGGCCGGCGGCGGGTGCGCTGTGGGGCGAGCAGGAGTTCCGCGGCTGGGGCGGGTCGTCGCACCCGGATGTCGTCATCTCTCCGGAGGGCTTCAGCAGCGAGGAGGCGTACCGGGAGGCGCCTCGCAAGCCCGTGCCCGGGAAGACGACGCGCGGGTTCCTGCCCGGGCCGATGCCCGCGGGCGAGTGGGCGGCGGAGCTGGGGGTGGCGGCCGTCGTGCCGCAGTCGCAGGGCGACGCGGACGGGCGGGTCGCGTGGCGGGTGGAGGTCGAGCTGTCCTCGGACCCGGCGCACGCCGACGAGCCGTACGTCCCGGCGCCGTACGACGCGGCCGCGGCCTCTCGTGAGCCCGGCTGGTACGCGGGCGACATGCACGTGCACGCCGAGCACTCGTCCCTGGGCGACGCGACGATGCGCGAGACCTTCGACTACGCGTTCGGGGACGCGCGCCTGGACTTCGTGACGCTCTCCGACTACGTCACGAGCTCGGGGTGGGGCGAGATCGGCCGGGTCCAGCCCTCGTACCCCGGCAAGCTCATCGCGCGATCGTCGGAGGTCATCACCTACAGGGGCCATCTCAACAACCACGTCAGCGGGCGGTACGTCGACTACCGGACCGGGCCGGTGTTCGAGCTCGGCGAGGGCGGCGCGCTGGTGGAGCGGCGCGGGCGGCGGCGCCCGTCGGAGCTGTTCGGGCTGGTGCGGGGCGCGGGCGGCTTCACGCAGGTCAACCACCCGACGATCTTCCCGTCCGAGGTGCCGGCGTTCGCCGGGCTGTGCCGCGGCTGCCCGTGGGACTACTCCGACGAGGAGACCGACTGGTCGCTGGTCGACGGCTATGAGGTCCACACGGGGCCGCCGGGCAACGACCTCGGGCCGAACCCGTTCACGCTGACCGCGGTCGAGGAGTACGACCGCCTGCGGCGCGCGGGCCACTGGGTCGCGGCGATCGCCGTGAGCGACTCGCACAACGCGGGCCGGACGCCGAACGCGGTGACGCAGGCCCCGGTCGGCACCGGGACGACCGTCGTGTACGCGCCGGAGCTGTCGGAGGAGGGGCTGCGCGTGGGCGTGCAGCGCGGGCACACGTACGCGAAGGTGTTCGGGCCGGCGTCGCCCGACCTGCGACTCGAGGCGCGCGGCCCCGGCGGCGCGACGGCGATCATGGGCGACGGCCTGGCGGCCTCGGAGGCGACGCTCGTGGCGAAGGTGATCGGCGGGTCGTCACGGCACTCGCTGGTCGTGCTGCGCGACGGCGAGCAGATCGCGTCGGTGCCGGTCAGCGGCGCGGACTTCACGCACGAGAGGAAGGTCAGCGGCGACGGCGACTACCGGATCCAGGTCATGCGCGGCAGCGCGATCGAGGCGCTGACGACGCCGATCCGGCTCGGGGCGCAGCATCCTGCGGTCGCGGAGGTCGGCGCGCCGCCGGTGCGCCCGGGCACGCGCCCGTCGTCCCGGCCGCAGCG
>DASZDF010000625.1:0-2295 GCA_035942275.1 Solirubrobacteraceae bacterium
GGCGGGCGCGGCGGCGGCGCCCGCGGCGACCGCGGCGGCGACCGTGGCTCCGGCCGGCCGCGGCGCCACAGCGATCGCGACCGCGACTAGCCCTGGAGGCTCCGCGGATCACCGTCCTGGACTCGGGTGTCCGGGTCGTCACCGAGCGAATGGACTCGGTGCGATCCGCGGCGCTCGGGTTCTGGATCGGCACGGGCTCGGCGGGCGAGGACGACTCGCGCGCCGGGCTCTCCCACCTCATCGAGCACATGCTGTTCCGGGGGACCGAGAAGTACGGGTCCCTCGAGATCGACCAGCTCTTCGACGCCATGGGCGCCGAGCTGAACGCCGGGACCGGCAAGGAGACGACGTCGGTCTTCGCGCGCGTCCTCGACGTGCACGTCCCCGACGCGCTCGACGTCATCGGGGACATGGTCTGGCGCCCGCGCTTCGGCGCGGAGGACCTGGCCAACGAGCGCCAGATCGTGCTCGAGGAGATCGCGATGTACGAGGACGACCCGCAGGACAAGGTCTTCGACGTCCTCGGCGAGGCGGTCTTCCCCGGCCACCCGCTGGGCCGCGCGATCATCGGGCGCGCGGACGTCGTCGCGACGACCCCGGCCGAGGGCCTCGCCGCGTTCCACGCCGACCGCTACGTGCCCGACAACATCGTCGTCGCGGCGGCCGGCTCGGTCGATCACGACGACTTCGTGGCGCTGGTGGAGCGCGTCGCCGCCGAGCGCAGCGGCGCCCCCGCGCCGGCGGCCTACGGCGCGCCGCCCTCGACGCCCGCGACCGTCCGGTTCCTCACGAAGGACACGGAGCAGGTTCACGTCTGCCTCGGCGGCCCGGGGATCGCCCGCGACGACGAGCGCCGGTACGCCCTGCGCGTGCTCGACGCGATCCTCGGCGGGACGTCGTCCTCGCGCCTGTTCCAGGAGGTGCGCGAGAAGCGCGGCCTCGCCTACGCCGTCTACTCGTTCCAGTCGCTGTTCGCGGCGACCGGGCAGGTCGGGCTCTACGTCGGGACGCGGCCGGAGAACATGGCGCCCGCGCTGAGCGTCGTCGGCCAGCAGCTCGCGCGCCTGCGCGAGGACGCCGCGTCGGCCGACGAGCTGGCACGCGCCAAGGAGAACGTGAAGGGGCGCGTCGTGCTCGGGCTCGAGTCGACGCTGTCGCGCATGAACCGGCTCGGGTCGTCGCTGCTCGCCGGGCTGCCGCTGCTGTCGGTCGACGAGATCCTCGAGCGCATCGACGCGGTGAGCCACGACGACCTCACCGAGCTGGCGCACGAGCTCTATGCGCCCGGGCGCCTCAGCGCCGCGGGTGTCGGCGGCGACGAGGCCGCCTTCCGCGCGGCGCTCGAGCCCGTGTCGCCGGAGCTCGCCGCGGCGTGACCCGCGTCGCGGTGTCGGGCGCCGCCGGGCGCATGGGGGAGGCCGTGTGCCGCGCGGTCGAGGGCGCCGAGGACATGACGCTGACGGGCCGGGCGGACCCCGCGCTCGACACGACGCTCGCGGACGTGCTCGGCGACGCGGACGTCGTCGTGGACTTCACGCGGCCGGACACCGCGCTCGACAACGTGCGCGCGTGCCTCGACGCCGGCGTGCACGCGGTCGTCGGCACGAGCGGGTGGGACGTCGACGCGGTGCGCGGCGACACGCGCGCGAACGTCTTCTTCGCCCCGAACTTCGCGATCGGCGCCGTGCTGATGATGCGCTTCGCCGCCGAGGCCGCCAAGCACATGGCGAAGGCCGAGATCGTCGAGCTGCACCACGACCGCAAGCTCGACAAGCCGAGCGGCACCGCCGCGCGCACCGCCGGGATGATGGGCGGCGACGTGCCGATCCACTCGGTGCGCCTCCCCGGCCTGGTCGCCCACCAGGAGGTCGTCCTCGGGGACCTCGGGCAGACGCTGACGATCCGCCACGACTCGCTCGACCGCGAGTCGTTCATGCCCGGCGTGCTGCTGGCCGTCCGGCGCGTCGGGGAGCTGCGCGAGTCGCCGATGGTCGGCCTGGAGCACCTGCTGTGGCCGGAGTCCTGATCGCGGTCACCGACCACGCCGCGCAGCGCTACGCCCAGCGCGTGCGGGGGACGCTCGACGCGAAGGCCGAGGTCCTCGCGCGGACGTCGCGGGCGTGGCAGGAGGGGCGCGTCGAGGTCGCCGACAACGGGCGCACGCTGGTGCGCGACGTCGACGACCGCGAGCTGGTCTTCGTCTGCCGCCACGACCGCCCGCGCGGCGAGCTCGTCGTCGTGACGCTGTGGGAGGAGGGCGACGACGCCCGCGTCCCCCGGCGGTTCACCGACGCC
>DASZDF010000626.1:0-4618 GCA_035942275.1 Solirubrobacteraceae bacterium
CGCCGCCAACTTCCTCGGGCCGGACCCGTTCGAGCCGCCGTTCCTGTGCCTGGTCGCCAGCGGCGGCCACACGTTCCTGGCCCGCGTGGAGGAGACCGACGGCTTCGAGGTCCTCGGCCAGACGCTCGACGACGCGGCCGGCGAGGCGTTCGACAAGGGCGCGCGCCTGCTCGGGCTGCCGTACCCGGGCGGGCCCGCGCTCGAGAGGCTGGCCCGCGACGGCGACCGGGGCGCCTTCGACCTCCCGCTCGGCCACGGTGTCGAGGGGCTGAACTTCAGCTTCGCGGGCCTGAAGACCGCGCTCCTCTACAAGCTGCGCGACTACCACGACGACCCGCCGCGCGCGGACCTCGCCGCCGCCTACCAGCGCGCGATCGTCGAGCAGCTCGCCCGGCGCGTCGAGCGGGCCCTCGAGAGCACCGGGATGGAGCGCCTCGCGATCGGCGGCGGCGTGGCCGCCAACGGGCCGCTGCGCGAGCGGATGGAGGGGCTCGGCGTGCCGCTGAAGGTCCCGCCGCGCGAGCTGTGCACGGACAACGCCGCGATGATCGCCTCCGCCGCCCGTTTCACCCGAATGCTCCCGTTCCCGCAGTACTTGTCGCTGGACGCCTACGCCACCGGCGAGCGCGGCCTGTAGCGTCGCGCCATGCGCCTCCCGATCCCCGTCGCGGCGGCTCTCCTGCTCGCCGCCTCGCCCGGCGCCGCGCACGCGGCGACCGTCACCACCGAGACCCGCTGCGAGCAGTCGGGGAAGGAGTTCCCGCAGTACCCGTGCTTCACCCAGGCGCACTTCGTGGCCGCGCCCGGCGAGGCCAACGACGTCCTCGTGGGGCTCGGGGAGACCGGCATCCGCTTCCGCGACCGCGGCGCGGTCCTCACGGCGACCGGCAACTGCCAGAGCATCGACGACCACGAGGTCGTCTGCGGCGCGGAGGTGGGCGACGTGATGACCGGCGACGGCGACGATCGCGTCGCGCCCGACCCCGCCAGCCCCTCCACGTCCTACCGGCGCGCGATCGTCGCGCGCGGCGAGGAGGGCGACGACGTGCTCGACGGCGGGCCCTTCCCGGACACGCTGATCGGCGGCCCCGGCGACGACACGCTCCGCGGCGGGGAGGCGGGCGACGACCTCGTCGCGGGCTCCGGCACCGACGTCGTCGAGGCGGGGGAGGGCGTCGACCTGATCGACCTGCTCGACGAGGACGGGGTGGCGCTGCCCGATCGCGCCGACGGCGGATCGGGCGTGGACACGCTGCGCTACGACCGCGGGCCGAGCCCGGTCGACGTCGACCTCGCGACGGGGCGCGCCGGCGCGGCGGCGGCGGGCGACACCTTCACGGCGATCGAGTCCCTCCGCGGCGGCTCGGGCCTCGACAACCTGGCCGGCGACGCCGGCGCCAACGCCATCAGCGGCGGGGACGGCGGCGGCCGGATCGCCGGCCGCGGCGGCGACGACAGCCTCTCCGCGGGCGAGGGCACGCACACGCTCGACGGCGGCGAGGGGAACGACCGGCTCGAGGGCGGGGAGGCGGACAGCCTCCACTTCGGCGGCCCCGGCGACGACATCCTCGACGTGAACGGAGCCCTCGCCGACGGCGGCGACGGCGACGACCGCATCACCGTCGCCCTGCCGCCGCGGGGCACGATGCGGGTCCGCTGCGGCGCCGGTCGCGACGTCGCGACCGCGCAGCGGCGGGTCGCGCTCGGCGACGACTGCGAGTGGGCGGCGTTCGGGGCGCGGGTGGCGTTCCGCCGGGAGATCCGCGTCCTCGGCTCGATCGCGACGACGCCGGTCCGGAGCGAGGCCGATTTCGGCGCGCGCTTCGTGGTCCGCGACACCGCGGGCCGCCGCATCGGCGCAGGGCCATGGGACGGGGGCGTGGGCCACGCGCGGATCTACCTCTCGCGGGAGGCCCTGCGGCGGGTGCGCCGGGTGCGCCGTCTGCCCGTGACCGTCGAGGAGGCGCGCCGCCCGGCCGTGCGCGCGCCTGCGGTCCTCTTCGCCCGCGCGTAGGATTCCGGCGCGATGAAGCGCGCCGCCGCCGGAGCCACCCTCGCGATCGTCCTCCTGCTCCCCGCGCCGGCGAGCGCGGCCCGCTGCTCGTTCACCGACATCGACGGGTTCCCCGCGGTCCACGGCGCCGAGGTGACCGGGATCGGCTGCAGCACGGCGAGGTCCATCGCCAACCGCATCCAGGCCGGGTTCGCGCGGGACGGGCGGCAGCCGACGAGCCTGCGGGCGGGCGGCATGCGCTTCCGCTGCAGCTACCGCTTCTACACCGAGGACGGCGCGCAGCTCCAACGCGCCACCTGCCGCCGGACGACCCGGCCGGCGCACCGGGCCGTCCTGAAGCTCTCCGCCTAGCCGCAACTCGCTGCGCGCCCGGCCGTCACACCGGCATGAGGTTCCTCGCGGCCGTGGTGCTGTCGCTGGCTCTCGCCGGACCCGCCGGCGCGGCGACGGTCGGCGTCTCCGAGACCTGCGACGCTCGCGGGCGGTGCACGGCCTCCGCGACGTTCAGGGCCGATCCGGGCGAGGCGAACCGCCTCACGATCACGAAGGAAGGGCACTGGTTCGTGTTCCACGACGCCGCGGCCGAGGTTCGGACGGACGAGCGCTGCGTGCGGGTCGACGGCCACACGGTCCGCTGCGCGGTCGAGTACGCCGTCGGAGACACCGGGGACGGCGACGACGTGCTGCACGGGTCGATCGGCGCGCACCTGGGACCCGGGGACGACCGCGCCGAGATCACCGGCGGCTACGCCCAGGGCGGGGAGGGCGACGACGTGTTGCTCGGAGGCCCGGGCGGCCAGAGCTTCGAGGGTGGGCCCGGGGACGACCGGATCGCGGGCGGCGCCGGGTCCGACACCATCGGCGGGGGCGCAGGGCGCGACGAGCTCCGCGGCGGCGCGGGCGCCGACTCGATCAACGCCTCGGAGTTCGCCCTGCCGGTCGTCGCGGACCTAGTCGTAGGCGGCCCGGGCCGTGACACCGTCTCCTGGCAGCGCAACATCCGGCCCGTCGTCGTCGACCTCGCCGACGCCGCTCCGGACGGCTCCACCGGCGCGCGCGAGACCCTGCGCGGCATCGAGAGCGCGGGCGGCACGGCGTGGCCGGACTGGATCGCCGGCGACGCGGGGCCGAACAGCCTGAGCGGAGGCTCCTGGGGGCCGGACGTCGTCCTCGGCCGCGGCGGCGACGACCTCCTCGACGCGCGTGGGGACGGCCCGACCGTCCAGCGCGGGGGCCGCGGCGACGATCGCATCTTCTCCTCCGGCAGCGGACGCGTCCACGGCGGCCCGGGGGACGACCACCTGACCACCGAGTACATCAACAAGGGGCCTGCGGAGGCGTTCTGCGGCCGGGGCGTCGACCGCCTGACGAGCGGCGCGGACGAGGGCTTCCGCCTGCTCGGGTGCGAGCACGTCGAGTGGCAGACGGAGAGCGAGGAGGGCCGGATCGACGCCCGGCCGGTCGTCTCGGCACGCGGCGCGAGCTTCCGCCTGCGCTGCTACTACGAGTGCACCGGGGTGCTGATCCTCCGCGACGCCGCGGGGCGGCTCGTCGGACGCCGGGCCCTCGCCGCCCACGCCTGGGCCACGCGCTACGTCACCGTGCCCGTCCCGCCGCACGTCGCCGCCGCCCTGCGCGGCCCCGGCGGCTGGAGCGGCCAGGTCGCGGTGCGGCTGCGCGTCGACGGCCGCCCGACGACGGTCGCGTTCGCCGGCAGGCTGCACGCCCGATGACCCGCCTCGTCCTCTACGGCCGCCCCGACTGCCACCTCTGCGACGACGCCCGCGCGGTCCTCCTCCGCGTCGGCGAGCCGTTCGAGGAGGTCGACATCGAGGCCGACGACGAGCTCTTCAAGCGCTACCTGGAGCGCATCCCCGTGGTCGCGATCGACGGCGTCGAGGCCTTCGACCTGTTCGTCGACTAACAGGCCCTGAAGGCCCGGCTACAGTGATTCGGAGCCATGACGAGCCTCGGTTCACCAGTCGACACGAACGGTCAGATCCCCTCGGTGGAGCGCCTGTCCCTGGGCGTCGCCGCGCGCCTGTCGCGCTACCTCCAGGTCCTCACGCAGGCCAAGAAGATGGGCAAGGAGACGATCTCCTCGCGTGAGCTCAGCGACTACACGCACGTCAACCCGACCCAGATTCGGCGCGACTTCTCGGGCTTCGGGAAGTTCGGCAAGCGCGGTGTCGGCTACAACGTCGACGCCCTCGTCTCGCAGATCCGCAAGATCCTGCGCACCTCCGGCCAGCACAACATCGCCCTCTTCGGCGCGGGCCACCTGGGCCAGGCGATCGCGTCGTCGGACATCTTCGCCGACCACGGCTTTCGCGTCGTGGCGATCTTCGACACCGACAAGCGCAAGATCGGCCAGAAGGGCGGCACGACGACGGTGCGCCACTCCTCGGAGCTCAAGTCGATGGTCGAGTTCGAGGACATCGTGGTGGGGGTACTGGCGGTGCCCACGGTGGCGGCGCAGTCGATTGCCGACGATCTCGTCGAAGCAGGCGTGAAGATCATCTTCAACTACTCGGAGGCGCTGCTGCAGGTGCCGCCGGAGGTCACGGTCCACACCTCCAGCCCCGCCGTCGACCTGCTCTACGC
>DASZDF010000627.1:0-2544 GCA_035942275.1 Solirubrobacteraceae bacterium
GCCTCGCTCACCGTGAAGAGGACGCGGGTCCCGCGCGGCGCGGCGGCCGCCGTCGCGGTCGCGCGGAAGCGCGTCGCGCTGCGCGACACCGCGGACAGCGTCGGGGCGACGGTGTCGAGCGCGCGCGGGGGCGGGGGCGGCGGCGCGTAGGTGACCTTGCGCCTCGCGGTGACCTCGTTGCCCGCGGCGTCGCGCGCGACGGCGACGATCGTGTTCTCGCCGACCCGGAGCGAGACCGGGGTCGACCACGCGCCGTCGGCGGCGGGCGGCACCGGCCTGCCGTCCACCGTGAACGCCGTGACCCCGCGGTCGTCGCGGACCCGCCCGGTCACGTCGACGATCGCCGTCCCGACGGTCGCGCCCTCGGCGGGCGTGGTGATCTCGAGGGTGGGCGGCACGTACCGGTCCTCGATCCGCCTCGCCGCGTCCGTGAGCTCGGCCCGCGTCCGCGCCATCGCGTAGGCGTGCCGCACCGTGGCGCTGCCGCCCTCGGGCACGGTGACCTCGATCGGGACGAGCATCTGCGTGTTCGCGGTGAACACGATCTGCCCGATGGGTCTGTCGTGGACGATGACGCCCTGCGCGAATCGGCGGTCGCCGTCCGGCGCCGTGTTCTTCGTCCGCACGAAGAACGACGCGGGGCCCGCGGTGCCGGGCACGGTGTCGCCCGTGACGTGCGTCGCGTAGCCGTCGCCGACCCACGGAAACGCAAAGCCCGCGTCGGCGTGCTGCATGCCCTCCGTGTAGAGCATGTCGACCGTGTGCGGCCGGCCGTCGAGGCTGCGCAGGACGTCGATCATGCCGATCAGCGTCCCGTCGTCCGTGACGGCCGTGCGACGCTCGAAGCGCACGCCCGCCGGCACGAAGCGCCCGCAGCCGCTCTTCGTCACCGGCCACGGGTCGCCGAGCTCGCAGCGGACGAGGTCGTACCCCTCGTCGATCGTCATGTCCTCGCCGGGGCCGGCGCCGGTGAGCGTGCGCGCCAGCGGGGGCATCCCGGCGATCTCGGAGCCGCTCTCGAAGCCCGGCCCGGGGTCGAGGTCGAGGTACGTCGCGTTCGGGCCCCACGCGTTGTGACCGTCGACGCGCACCCCGGAGCGGTCGTGGGGCGACGGCTCCCTCAGGTTGAGGTAGCCGCTGACGGAGAAGATCATCTCGCTCATCGTCTTCGTGTCGTCGTAGAAGAGCCGGCTGCCGCACAGCCCGCAGCCGCCCGCGCTGAAGAACCGCGTGAGCCCGCGCGCCTGCTGGTGCGCGATCTGGAAGTCCTCCGGGACGTCCGGGCTGCCCGACGCCCCCGGCGGTGAGCGGTAGTCGCGCCGGTACTCGGTCGTCACGAGCGCGTCGTCGAAGGCGGAGAGGTCGGCGGTCGCGACGTCGGTGCCGTCCGGCACGACCATGATGCGGCAGGTGCCCGGGGGCAGCAGCGACGCCGGCCTCACCTCCGAGAACCCGCCGGAGGTCACCGCCATGTCGTCCACGAGCGGGTGGTCGGCCAGGCCCCTGACGCACCAGACGTCGAGCAGGTCGCTATCCGACGCGCCCGGAGCGGTGCCCGCGAACGTGACCTCGGCGACGTCGTCGGTGACGGTGAGGTACGCGCCGTCCGCGGGGCTCGAGAGGTTCACGGTCGTGACCGCGGCCGGTGCCGTGGACGGCGCTGCGGCGAGGGCCAGCGCGGCTGTCACGAGGACGAGCGCTCGGCGCCCCATCGGCCGACCCTACGCCCCTCGCGAGGGAAGCAGGGTTTTTCGGCGGTACGCTCTCTCCGATGCGCCGCGCCTGCGTCCTGCTCGCGTCCCTCGCCCTCCTCGCCGCCGGCTGCGGGGGCGACGACCCCACCGCCGCCGAGGAGGCCGTGCGTCAGGTGCGCGCGGGGGACGCGATCCTGCTCGACGTCCGCACCGACCGCGAGTTCGCGGCCTCGCACGCGGCGGAGACCCGCCACTTCCCGCACGAGGACATGGTTGACGGCGCACGGCCGAGGCTGGCGAAGGACGCGACGATCTACGTGTACTGCAGCTCGGGACGCCGCGCCGCCGAGGCGGTCGCGATCCTGCGCCGCGAGGGCTACCGCGACGTGACGAGCATCGGCGGGCTGAAGGACTGGCAGGCCGCCGGCGGCGCGGTCGTCAGCTAGAGCCCGTAGGACCGGCCGATCACGTCGAGCATGATCTCGTCGGTCCCGGCGCCGATGCGGTTCAGCCGCATGTCGCGCCACACGCGCTCGACGCCGTACTCGCGCATGTAGCCCGCGCCCCCGTGGATCTGGATGCACTCGTCGGCGACCTCGACCGCGATCCGCGACGCGTACAGCTTGGCCATCGAGATCTCGCGCACGGGGTACTCGCCGTTCTGGAAGCGCCAGGCGGTCGTGTAGACCATCTGCCGGGCCGTCTCGATCTTGGTCGCCATCTCGGCGAACTTGTGGCGGATGACCTGGAACTTGCCGATCTCGCGGCCGAACGCGGTGCGGTCCTTCGCGTACTGGAGCGTCTGCTCGAAGCAGCGCTGGGCGCCCGCGACGCACCCGGCGGCGCCGAT
>DASZDF010000628.1:0-2488 GCA_035942275.1 Solirubrobacteraceae bacterium
TCGGACTCCGGGACGGGGACGTCGACGAGCGGCGCGAGCTCATCGGGTGACGGGACGTCGGGCATCGTCGCGTCCTGCTGCGCGAGCGACGGGCGCGGGCGGCCGAACGCGGCGAGGGCGGTCGCGACGGTCGCGCCGTCCTGCACGACGCGTGCCGACGCGGAGGACATCGAGCCGCCGGCGCGCTCGAGCCGCGCGTCGAGTTCGAGGTCGCCGTGCGCGATCGGCGCGAGCAGGTGCATCGTCAGCGAGCGCGGCGTGCGCTCGGGATCGTCGACGGCGGCGGCCATCGCGCGGAGGGCGAGCGTCATGACGTAGCCACCGTGCGCGGCGCCGCCGAAGCCCGTGAGCCGGGGATCGAGGGTGACGTTCATGCCCGTGCCCCCTCCGGCGCGGGCGGCGCCGGGAGCGCGACGCTGAGCGGACCGATCGCGTACGCGGCGGCCGCGCCGAGGAACGCGGTGAGCGACATGAAGGCCCAGCCGGCGTCGAAGTCCCCGCCCTCGGTCCCCAGGATCGCGACGAGGATCGCGACGCCGAGGACGGTCCCGATCTGGCGCGACATCGTCAGGACGGCGGAGCCGGTGGCGAAGCGGTGCGGCGGCAGCGACGAGGCCGCCGCGCTCGCGAGCGACGGCAGGGTCAGGCCGACGCCGATGCCCGTGATGAGCATCCCCGGCAGGAGGCCGACGACGTACGAGGCGCCGGCATCGAGCTGCCAGAGCCACCACGCGGTGCCGAGCCCGAAGACCGCGCTGCCCGCGGCCGCCAGGTTGCGCTGGCCGAGGCGGTCGGCGACCTTGCCGCTGCGGGCCGCGAAGAGCGCCGCCATGAGCGGGCCGGGCGCGATCTGCAGGCCGGCGCGCAGTGCCGAGTCGCCCCAGACCTGCGTCATGAAGAGGACGCCGCCGAGCAGCATCGCCGCGAACGCTGCGGTGAAGAGGAGCGCGGCGAGGTTCGCCATCGCGAAGGAGCGGACGCCGAGCATCGAGCGGTCGAGGACGGGCTCCGGGTGCGTGCCCGTGCGTGCCCAGAACCACGCCAGCCCGGCGCCCGCGGCGGCGAACGCGGTCAGCGTCGCGCCGTCGCCCCAGCCCCATTCGGGCGCCTTGACGAGCGCGCGCGCGAGGGCGCCCACCGACCCGGTGAGGAGGGCGGTGCCGAGCCAGTCCGGCCACGCCGCGGACTCGTCCTTGGTCTCGCGCAGGAGCTTCGCGCCGTAGAACGCGGCGACGATCCCGACGGGGACGTTGACGAGGAACACCAGGCGCCACGAGCCCTCGACCAGCAGGCCGCCGAGCGGCGGGCCGGCGGCAGCCGCGATCCCGCCGACCGCGGCCCAGATGCCGATCGCGGCGGCGCGCTCCGCGGGCGGGAACTCGGGGAGCAGCAGAGCGAGCGACGTCGGCAGCAGGACGGCGGCGCCCGTGGCCTGGAGGACGCGCGCGGCGACGAGGGTCTCGACCGAGGGAGCGAGGCCGCAGAGCGCCGAGCCGAGGAGGAAGAGCCCGAGGCCGGCGAGGAAGCCGCGGCGGCGGCCGACGCGATCGGCGAGGCGGCCGGCGGCGACCAGGAGCGCGGCGAAGACGATCGCGTACGCGTTCAGGACCCACGACAGCTCGGCGACGTCGGCGTCGCCGAAGTCGCGGGCGATCTCGGGGAACGCGATGTTGACGATGAAGAGGTCGAGGCTCGCCATGAAGACGGCGACCGACACGACGATCAGGACCTTCCAGCGCGGTTGCATTTTGCAACCGTAGGCGATGCGGTAGCATTTTGCAACCATGCCGCACCGCCCGTTCGACGGCCAGAACTGCTCGATCGCCGGCGCCCTCGCCGTGGTAGGCGAGCGGTGGACGCTGCTCGTCATGCGCGAGGCGCTCCTCGGCCGCCGGCGGTTCGCGGACATCAAGCGCAACACCGGCATCGCCCCCAACATCCTCAGCGACCGGCTCCAGACGCTCGTGGAGCACGGGCTGCTCGAGCGCCGCGGGACGGACTACGTGCCGACGCAGAAGGGCCTCGACGTCAACCCGGTCCTCGTCGCATTGATGCAGTGGGGCGATGAGTACGTGGCTGAGGAGCCGCCGCGCGTGTTGGTGCATGCGGTCTGCGGCCACGATGCGCAGCCGTCGTTGCGGTGCTCGCACTGCGACGAGGAGATCTCGGCGCGGTCGCTCCGGGTGCGGCCGGGGCCCGGGGCGACGGCTGAGCAGCGCGCGGAGCCGCTGCTGCCGGGCCGCTGACGCTCCCCTCGCCGGCGCCGTGGCATGGGCGCCTTCGCGCACCGTGGCTGCGCCCGGGCCGGGTTCTGGGCTGGTGAGGGTGGAAGGGTTCGGGTGGCGCGCGCTTTGGGCGGCGCTACTTGGGGGTGGGCGACATTTTCCATCAAATACGAACGATTTGACCGCCCACCCCCTCCGCGCACCCGCCACTCCGCACCCTCTCCCCTCACCAGCCCAATAGGCGGCCGGGGCACAGCGAAAGG
>DASZDF010000629.1:0-3280 GCA_035942275.1 Solirubrobacteraceae bacterium
CGAAGTGGGAGGACCAGCGCATCGCCCAGCGCCCGCGCTACCGCGACCTCATCGAGACGCTGCGCTTCGTCGCGCGTCAGGAGCTCATCTTCGGGATGCACGTGCACGTCGGCCTTGACGACCCCGACAAGGCGGTGCACGTCGCCAACGGGATGCGCGTCCACCTCCCGGTGCTGCTCGCCCTGTCGGCGAACTCGCCGTTCTGGCAGGGCACGGACACCGGGCTGATGTCCGCCAGCACGCCGATCTTCCGCGCCTTCCCGCGCGTCGGCGTCCCGCCCGCCTACCGCGACTGGGCCGACTACCAGGCGCGGATCGGCTTCATGGTCGACTCCGGCGTGATGGAGGACTACACGTACCTCTGGTACGACGTCCGCCCGCACCCCAAGCTGGGGACCGTCGAGATCCGCGTGTGCGACTCGCAGACCCGGGTCGAGCACACGCTCGGGCTCGCGGCCCTCATCCAGGCGATGGTCCGCGAGCTGTCCGAGCACTTCGACGCCGGGAGCGCGCTCTCCGACTACCCCTGGGAGATGCTCGACGAGAACAAGTGGCTCGCCGCGCGCCACGGCCTCGACGGGGAGCTGATCGACCTGCCCGTCCGCGAGCGGGTGGCGACGAAGGACCTGACGCGAAGGCTCCTGGACCGCCTGGTCGACCACGCGCAGGACCTCGGCGCGGCCGACCACTTCGACGCGCTCGAGGACCTTCTGGCCCGCGGGAGCGGCGCCCACCGCCAGCGCGTGGTCTTCGAGGCGAACCACGACCTGCGCGAGGTCATGGGAGAGATCGTCTCGGCGACGACGCCGGCCGCTCCCGACCCCGCCTGAGGACCCCTATCATCGGAAGGGCATGGCCAGCTCGCCGGAGCTCTTCGTCGTCTGCAAGAACTGCAACTCGCAGGTGAGCCCGTACATCACCGAGTGCCCGTACTGCGGCACCCGGCTGCGCAAGCGGGCGCCGAAGATCGAGCGCCAGGGCGCGGAGGCGCCGCAGAAGAAGCGCCGGAAGGTGCCGAGCGGCCTCGGGCCGCTGCGGTCGGGCGAGATCCCGGGCATCCGCGGCGACGAGATGAAGCGCCCGGTGATGACGATCTTCCTCGTCGCGGTCGGCGCGCTGTGGTGGCTCGCGCTCGTGCCGCTCGAGGACGAGGGCTACCGGATCGTGCTGAACCCGCTCGACGAGTGGTGGCAGGTCGCCACGGCCCCGTTCGTGCACTTCAGCGGCTGGTACCAGTTCGCCGGGCTCGGGGCCGCCGGCGTCTTCGGCTGGCTGCTCGAGCGCCGCAACGGGCCGCTCGTCGTGCTCGTCACGTGGCTGCTCGGCGCGAGCGGCGGGATGGCGGTGGTCAAGGCCGTCGAGGGCGACGTGCTCGCCGTCGGCGCCACCGGCGGCGCGCTGGCGCTGCTGTGCGCGTGGGCGGTGCCGCCGCTGCTCGAGCGCCGGCGGACGCGCGAGGACGACGACGTCGACCTGCTGGGGCCGGCGGTGATCTTCGTGCTGCTCGTGCTGATGCCGGTCGCGCGGATCGAGATCAGCGAGATCGCGACGGGCGTCGGGATCCTGGCCGGCGGCTTCGTCGGGCTGCTCCTGTCGCGCGTCAGCGCACGCTGATCGTCCCGGGCTCGCCGGCGACGAGCGTCCCGATCCGGGCGCCCGGCAGCGCGCCGGTCCCCGCCACGAGCAACCCGCCCGACGTCATCGCGTCGACCACGAGCCACGCCCGCGCCGGGTCGACGCTGTCCCACGTCGCGAAGCCGCTCGCGTAGTCGCGGTTGCGCCGCGTTCCGCCGGCGATCGCTCGCTCGTCGCCGAGCAGCTCGAGCACGCCGTCGATCGCCGGCACCGCCTCGGCGTCGACCTCCGCCGCGCAGCCGCTCGCGAGCGCCAGCTCGTGCCGGTGGCCGAGCAGGCCGAACCCGGTCACGTCGGTCACCGCGTGCGCGCCCGCCTCGCGTGCCGCGGCCGCGGCGTCGGCGTTGAGCGTCGTCATCACCTCGACCATCGCGGCCACGACCGCCGCGGACGCCAGCCCGCGCTTCGCGGCGGTGCTGACGACTCCGCCCCCGAGCGGCTTCGTCAGGAACAGCGCGTCGCCCGCGCGGCCCCCGGAGTTCGTCGTGACGTCGTCGGGGTGGACGAGCCCGGTCACGGCGAGCCCGTACTTCGGCTCGGCGTCGTCGATCGAGTGGCCGCCGACGATCGCCGCGCCCGCGGCCTCGACGGCGTCGTGGCCGCCTCTGAGGATCTCACCGAGCACCTCGCCGCCGAGCGTCTCCAGGGGGAAGGCGACGAGGTTGAGCGCGCAGATCGGCGTGCCGCCCATCGCGTAGACGTCGGAGAGCGCGTTCGTGGCGGTGATCCGGCCGAAGTCGTACGGGTCGTCGACGATCGGCGTGAAGAAGTCCGCCGTCTGGACCAGCGCCAGGTCGGGCCGCAGCCGGACGACCGCGGCGTCGTCCGCCGTGTCGAAGCCGACGAGGACGTCCGGGTGCGCGCCGCGCGGCAGTCCGGCGACGATCGGGTGCAGCTCGGCGGCGGGCAGCTTGCAGCCGCAGCCGGCGCCGTGGGAGAGGCTGGTGAGGGCGAGCACGGACCTATGATCCCCCGTTCGTGGCCGACCGCCCCTCCTACACGGCCGAAGAGGTCGACGCCGCCGTCGCGGCCCTCGGCGATCCCGAGCGCTTCGCGCACGCGCAGGAGATCGTCACGCACGCCGCGCCGGGCCTCCAGCAGGTGCTCAGCGCGGCGCTCGCCGAGGGCGGCTGGTTCGGCTCGGCGCACGAGGCGGAGCTGTCGCGGGCGACCTCGCTGGAGGACCCGGCCGAGCGCTTCGCGGCGACGCGGGCGCTCGTCGACGAGGAGGCGGGGCTGGGGATGCTGGTCGGCGTCGCGGTCGGCCTCGAGCTGGCCCATGAGCTGATGAGACAACGAACCGAGGGGAGTCCCTGAGATGGAGATCACGTTCCTGGGCCACGCGTGCTTCCTGATCGAGGAGGGCGACGCGCGGGTGCTCGTCGACCCGTTCCTGACCGGGAACCCGAAGGCGGCGAAGGAGGCCGGTGACGTCGACCCGACGCACATCCTCCTCACGCACGGGCACGCCGACCACATCGGCGACACCGTGGACATCGCCAAGCGCACGGGCGCGCCGGTGCTGGCGATCGTCGAGCTGGCCAACGAGCTCTCCGACGACCTCGGCGGCGACCACCAGGTCCACGACCCGAACATCGGCGGCACGGTGAAGTTCGACTGGGGCTGGGTGAAGCTCACCCCGGCG
>DASZDF010000630.1:0-3425 GCA_035942275.1 Solirubrobacteraceae bacterium
GGCGTCGGTCTACGCCGACGGCGCCCCGCGGCTCGATCCGGAGCTGCTCGAGCTCGGGATCCCGGTGCTGGGCATCTGCTACGGCATGCAGCTCGTGACGCTCGAGCTCGGCGGCCGGGTCGAGGGGGCGGAGGTCGGCGAGTTCGGCCGCTCGGACCTCACGGTGAAGGAGCACGGCCGTCTGCTCGACGGCCTGCCGTCCGAGCAGACGTGCTGGATGTCACACCGCGACACGGTCTTCTCGCCGCCGCCCGGGTTCACCGCGTTGGCGTCGTCGACGCAGTCCCCGGTCGCGGCGCTGGAGTCGGTCGAGCGCGGCATCTACGGGATCCAGTTCCACCCCGAGGGCGTCCACACGCCCTACGGCCAGGACGTGCTCAAGCGCTTTTTGGGCGACATCTGCGACGCCGACCTGACGTGGTCGGCGGCGAACATCATCGACGAGCAGATCGAGCGGATCCGCGCGCAGGTCGGCGACGGCCGCGTGATCTGCGGCCTGTCGGGCGGCGTGGACTCGAGCGTCGCGGCGCTGCTCGTCCACCGCGCGATCGGCGACCAGCTCACGTGCGTGTTCGTCGACCATGGGCTCATGCGCAAGAACGAGGGCGAGCAGGTCGTCGCCACGTTCCGCGACCACTTCCAGGTGCCGCTCGTCGCGGTCGACGCCGAGGAGCGCTTCCTGGCGAAGCTCGCGGGCGTGACCGATCCCGAGACGAAGCGCAAGGCGATCGGCGCCGAGTTCATCCGCGTCTTCGAGGAGGAGGCGGCGAAGCTCGCGGGCGACGGCGAGGACGCGAAGTTCCTCGTCCAGGGCACGCTCTACTCGGACGTGATCGAGTCCGGCGGCGGCACCGGCGCGGCGACGATCAAGTCGCATCACAACGTGGGCGGCCTGCCGGAGGACCTGCGGTTCGACCTCGTCGAGCCGCTGCGGACGCTCTTCAAGGACGAGGTGCGCGCGGTCGGCGCCGAGCTCGGGCTGCCCGAGCGGCTCGTCTGGCGCCAGCCGTTCCCGGGCCCGGGCCTCGCGATCCGCATCGTCGGCGGCGAGGCGACGAAGGAGCGCCTCGACCTCCTGCGCGACGCGGACTACGTCCTCCAGGACGAGATCCGCAAGGCCGGCCTGTACCGCGACCTCTGGCAGTCGTTCTGAGTGCTGCCCGACATCCGCACGGTCGGCGTCCAAGGCGACGAGCGCACCTACGGCTCGGTCGTCGTGATCCGCGCGGTCACGTCCGACGACGCGATGACCGCCGACTGGGCGCGCCTGCCGTACGACCTGCTCGAGCAGATCGCCTCGCGCATGATCAACGAGCTGCGCGAGGTCAACCGGGTGGTCCTCGACATCACGTCGAAGCCCCCGGGCACCATCGAGTGGGAATAGCGCCGCGCGTTCCGTCCGACCAGTCAGTTTGAGTACATCGCCACATGGCGGCCCAGCCCACAGCGCTTCGGGCGGCGCGTCCGGCCCGCGTTCGCGATCCGGCGGCGCCGGCGCGCGCGATGGAGGCCGTTCCGCCGCAGGTCGACTACTCGTCGGCGAGCAGCGAGCTCGCGAAGGTCCTCAGGTGGACCCTCGGCATCCCGACGGCGGCGCTCGTGTCGGCGGCGGTCCTCTACGTCCTCGGCGCGATCTGGACGTGGGGGTAGATCCAGGACGCCGGCCTCGTCCCGACCGACGTGCTGTCGCTGGTCCCGCACGCGCAGATCCTCGGGCGCGGGCTGCAGCTCGTCATCCTCGCTGTCCTCGCGCTCCCGCTGCCGCTCGCGTTCACGTGGCTGCTGCACCGCGTCGTGCCCGAGCGCAACCGGCCGTGGGGCTTCCCGGGCGTCCTCGCCCGCCTCGTCGACGACCACCGCCGGCTGCGGCGCGACCTCGACGAGCTGCGCGGCGAGTACGACCCGATCTCGGCGCCCGGCCTCGACAAGCGCGTCCGGCGCCTCGACATCCGCGCCAAGAACCAGAAGGCCGCCCACCGCCGCACCGCGCTCCTCACCCGAGGCGCCATCGCCCTCGCGCTCGTCGTCGGCCTGATCGCGCTGAGCCCCGCGCGGCTCGCCGTCGCGATCTTCGGGCTCTGGCTCGTGCGCCGCACGCCGCTCAGCACCATGCGGGTCGTGGTCGTCATGTTCGGCGTCCTCGTCCTCGCCATCTCGGCGGAGCGCTTCACGGCGCCGGACCCGCTGCCGGACGCATCCGTCCGCACGACCCGGGGCGTCCTCATCAAGGGCCCGCTCGTCGCGGCGACCCAGCAGTCCTGGCACCTGAAGATCGGCGAGCAGCGAGTGAAGTCGATCCCGACGGTCAACATCGCCAAGTCGAGCGTGTTCTCGGAGTCGCGGCTCGTCCGCGGCCCGCTCGGCGGGCGGGTCGTCGACCTCCTGCGCTAGCGGGCGAGCGCCGCCGCCGCGCACAGCGCGGCCGGCACCAGCACCACCGGCGAGAACGCGGGGAGGAGGAGCCCGGCCACGACGGCGACCGCCACGATCGCGGCGACCGGCGCGCTCGGCAGGGCGTCGCGCAGCGCCCAGCCGTCCTCGCCGCGCCGCGTCACGAACGGCGCCGCGCCCGCGATCTCGGCGAGGAGCACCGCGAGCGCGGTTCCCGTCGTGTCGAGGGCGAGCGTCCCGAGCGGCAGCGCGACGAGCCCGACCGCGAGCGTGATCGCGGCGGTCCGGGCGACGAACCCGGCGTCGCCGGCGCCCAGGTGCCTGCCCACAAGCGGCGCGCGGAGCGCGAACGGCAGGAGCGTGAGCGACAGGACCCGCAGCGGCTCGAGCATGTCGTCGCGGTACTCGCTCCCGAAGAGGACGGAGGCGACCCACGGCCCCGCGATCACGCCGGCCCCCGCCAGCGCGAGCCCGGCGCGCGACGCCGCGCGCACCTCGTCGCGGGCCGCCGGCGCCGTCCCCATCGCGGCCCAGCTGAGGCTCACCCGCGCGGTCGCCACCGGCAGCACGCGCATGGTCTGCATGACCTTCACCGCCAGCGCGTAGGGCGCGAGCGCCGCCGAGGTGAGCAGCGCGGCCACGACGACGATGTCCGCCGACGCGAACGCCGTGACGAGCAGCGTGGACTGGAGGAACCCGCGGCGTGCCCGCGGATCGGTCACGGGACGGTCGACCCACCGGCCACCGGACGGGAGGTGGCGCACCATGAGCGCCGCCGCGACGGCCGCCCCGGCCGCGCTCGCGGCCGCCGCCGACACGCCGGTCAGCGCGTCCGCCGCCCACAGCGCCGCGACGGCGACCAGCGCGATCCCGCCGTAGATCCCGCGCAGCGCGGCGTCCGGGCGCATGTCGCCGCGGGCGCGCGGCGCCGCGAGCCAGGTCTGTGCGGCGCCCTCGAAGCTGAGCGACGCGCCGACGAGCAGGCCGATCCACACGCGGTCGTCGCTGCTGCCCAGCGCGACGGTCGCCCCGGC
>DASZDF010000631.1:0-7112 GCA_035942275.1 Solirubrobacteraceae bacterium
CTTCAGCGCCGGGTGCGGCGCGAAGGCGGTGGTCGCCCAGCGGTAGCGGACCTCGCGTGTCTCGACGTGCCGCGGGACGGTCACGATCTCGCCGCCCGGGTACCGCACGACCGGCTGCGAGCCGATCGGCTCGCCGAAGTCGAACGTGTCGTACACGCGCGGGCGCCCCGCGCGGTGCCAGTCGCCGTCGCGGTACTCGATGTCGTCGCTCGAGAGCATCTCGAGGCCCGACCGCAGCGTCCCGCGCGACATGCCGAAGCCGGTCACGTAGTAGGCGATCACGATCTCGTCGAGCGGCTCGTGGCCACGGGCGGTGAGCGCGGCGATGAGGTCGCCCGGGAGGTAGTCGAACCCGACGGCCGGCACGACCGCCCGCCCGGCCGCCGAAGCGGCGCCGCCCATGTGCTCGAACACCCGCCCGATGTACGGCTGCTCGCCCGCGGTGTCGATGTAGTGCGCGCCGACGTCGAGCGCCGCCTCGATCACCGGCGCCCCGTAGAAGGTGAAGGGCCCCGCGCAGTTGATCACCGCGTCCGCGCCGCTCAGCGCCTTGCGCAGCGCCGGCGCGTCGTCCACCGCCGCCGCGCGCACCGGCCACTCGACGCCGAGCTCGTCGGCGAGCCGCCGCAGCTTGCCGCCGTTCCGGCCGCACAGGACGGCGTCGAGGCCGCGGTCGCGCAGCTCCGCGGCGACCAGCCGGCCGGTGTAGCCGGTGGCGCCGTACACCGCGAAGAGCGCCATCAGCCGCCGCGGTCGAAGAAGTAGAAGCCCGGCATCTGCGCGCGCGTGATCTCGGACGTGATCGCCTGCGCGATCCCGAGGTCCCCGGTGCGGACCGCGAGATCGTCGAGCGTCAGGATCCCGGCGATCCGGTCGCCGTCGAGGATCGGCAGCCGCCGGATCCCGTGCGAGACCATCAGGTCGGCGGCGGCGTGCACGTCCATCTCCGGCTCGCCGGTGATGACCGGCGAGGAGGCGTAGGACTCGGCGGGATCGCTCGCGTCGCGGCCGTCCGCGACGACGTTCACCGCCAGGTCGCGGTCGGTGACGAACCCGACGGGAGCGCCGCCGCCGTCGACCAGCACGACGGAGCCGACGTTGCGCTCGCGCATCAGCTCGGCCACGGCGCGGACGGGGCAGTCGGGCGGCGCCGTGACGACCGACTCGGTCATGACCTCGCGGATCTGCATCCGGCCTCCGAGTCTTACACTTCGGCCCTCATGGCGCAGCCATCCCCAGCCCAGCGCGCGTGGCGCGGGCGCGTCGAGACCGTGCTCGCGATCGTCGCGCCGGCCCTCGCCCTCGTCCTCGCCGCCGGCGACCGCCTCTCGCGGGCCGTCGAGCGCGACGCCCTGGACTGGGTCCCGCCGCGCCGGTCGCTTCCCGGCGGGTACGCCTCGGCGCCGGACGAGACCTCGCGCACGTGAGCACCGTCGAGGAGACGCTGGCCTGGGAGGCCCAGTGGCGCCCGCGTGCGGCCGCCACGGCGATCGTCGCCGCGCTGTGCGGCACCGCGGGCGGGGTCATGCTCGCGATCCTCGGCCGCGGCGGGCCCGACGAGACCGAGGGCTTCATCAGCCTGCCCGAGGCCCTCGGCGCCGCGTCGGCGGGCCGGGCGCCGGCGGAGGAGAGCCTCGCGGTCCGGCTCACCGAGTACCGCGGCGACAAGGCCGGGCTCTTCACGATCAGCACCGTCCTCAGCGTCATCGGGGCGATCGCGGCGCTGCTCGCGCTGACCTACCTCTTCCGCGCCGCCCGCGCCCGCAACCCGCAGATCGGCCGCGCCGTCGGCTGGACGGTCGCGGCCGCGCTCGCGCTCTACCCGCTCGGCCGCGGCGTCCGCGAGATCGCGACGTGGATCGAGTACTCCCAGTTCGCCGACTCCGCGAACCCGACGCCGGGCGCGCAGCGCGACATCGGCGCCGAGGGCATCCTGCCCGCCGCCGCGCTGCTCGAGATCCTCGGGGCCTTCGCCCTCGCGCTGAGCTTCGTCCTCGTCTCGATGAACGCGATGCGCGTCGGGCTGCTCACCCGCTTCATGGGGATCCTCGGCATCATCGTCGGCGCCCTGTCCGTCTTCCAGCTCGACGCGCCGCAGGTCGTGCGGGGGATCTGGCTCGCGTTCCTCGGGCTCCTGATCGCGGGCCGCTACCCGGGCGGCACGCCGCCGGCATGGGAGACGGGGCGCTCCGAGCCGTGGCCGAGCCAGCAGGAGCTGCGCGAGCGCCGCGAGGCGCTGAAGGCCGAGCACGCGCCGGTCGAGGACACCGCGGACCCCGATCCGGAGGGCGAGGGCGAGCTGCTGAAGCCGGGCGACGAGGGCTACGTCCCCGGCGCCGCGCGGCGCAAGCGCAAGAAGCGGCGCTAGGGCGGGTACGCTCGCCTTCGTAGGCCCCGGAGGAGAGGAGCGAGATGGCCGGCACCCAGCAGGATCTCTCGGCACGGCTCGAGGAGCTGCAGAAGAGCGAGCGCTTCGAGCCGCCGGAGGACTTCCGCTCCGCCGCGGTCGTCCGCGACCAGGGCGTCTACGAGGAGGCGGCGCGGGACCGGCTCGGGTGGTGGGAGAAGCAGGCCGAGCGGCTCGAGTGGTTCGAGCGGTGGGACACGGTGCTCGACGACTCGAACCCGCCCTTCTTCAAGTGGTTCACCGGCGGGAAGCTCAACGTCTCCTACAACTGCGTCGACCGCCACGTCGAGGCGGGCCGCGGCGACAAGGTCGCCTTCCACTGGCACGGCGAGGAGGGCGAGACCCGCGACGTCACCTACGCCGACCTGCACCGCGACGTCCAGCGGTTCGCCAACGCGCTGAAGGACCTCGGCGTGCAGCAGGGCGACGTCGTCGGGATCTTCCTGCCGATGATCCCCGAGGTCGTCGTCGCGATGCTCGCGTGCACGCGGATCGGGGCGGTGCACAACGTCGTCTTCGGCGGCTTCAGCGCGAACTCGTGCGCGGAGCGGATGCAGGTCTCCGCCGCCAAGGTGCTGATCTGCCCGGACGGCGCGCGGCGCAAGGGCAAGACCGCGCCGGTCAAGGAGCAGGTCGACGCGACGGTCGACGACATGGGCGAGTCGCTCGAGAAGATCGTCGTCGTGCGCAACGTCGACAACGGCGCGCCGATGACCGAGGGCCGCGACGTCTGGTGGCACGAGATCGTCGACGCCGCGGACGACGAGTGCCCGGCGGAGCCGCTCGACGCCGAGGCGCCGATGTTCATCCTCTACTCGAGCGGGTCGACGGCGAAGCCGAAGGGGATCCTCCACACGACCGGCGGCTACCTGACGCAGGTGGCGTGGACGCACGAGTGGGTCTTCGACCTCAAGCCCGACGAGGACGTCTACTGGTGCTCGGCCGACGTCGGCTGGATCACCGGCCACTCGTACATCGTCTACGGCCCGCTCGCCAACGGCGCGACGAGCGTCCTGTACGAGGGCGCGCCCGACTACCCCGACAAGGACGTCTGGTGGGCGCTGTGCGAGAGGTACGGGGTCACGATCTTCTACACGGCGCCGACGGCGATCCGCGCGTGCATCAAGTGGGGCGAGGAGTACCCCGCCCGGCACGACCTGTCGAAGCTGCGGCTGCTCGGCTCGGTCGGCGAGCCGATCAACCCGAAGGCGTGGCTCTGGTACCACGAGGTCATCGGCGGCGGGCGCTGCCCGGTCGTCGACACGTGGTGGCAGACCGAGACCGGCGCGATCATGATCTCGCCGCTGCCGGGGCTCACGGCGACGAAGCCGGGCTCGTGCACGATCCCGCTGCCGGGGATCGAGGCGAAGATCCTCGACGAGTCCTCGGCCGAGGAGAAGGCGGGCGGCCAGGGCCTGCTCGTGCTCACCCAGCCGTGGCCGTCGATGCTGCGCACGCTCTACGGCGACGACGACCGCTTCGTCGAGACGTACTTCAAGCGCTTCGGCAAGGAGACGTACCTCGTCGGCGACGCCGCGCGCAAGGACGACGACGGCTACTTCTGGGTCATCGGGCGGATCGACGACGTGATCAACGTGTCCGGGCACCGGCTGTCGACCGCGGAGGTGGAGTCGGCGATCGTCTCGCACCCGAGCGTCGCGGAGGCGGCGGTCATCGGGCAGCACGACGAGGACACCGGGCAGTCGATCGTCGCCTTCGTGACGCTGCGCGAGGACGGCGACGACATGGAGCGCGCGATCCGCGACCACGTCGCCGACCGGATCGGCAAGCTGGCGCGGCCGAAGCGGATCATCTGGGCCGACGACCTGCCCAAGACGCGCTCCGGGAAGATCATGCGCCGGCTGCTGCGCGACATCGCCGAGGGCCGCGAGCTCGGCGACGTCACGACGCTGCGCGACCCCGACGTGATGGACCAGCTCAAGGGGAAGGTCGCCGAGCGCCAATCAGAGGAGTAGGGATCAGCGCCGGACGGTCACCCCGACCCGACGCGAGACATTCCGCAGGAGGACGTCGTTGCCGCCGTACGTCGCCCGCACCGTGAGGCGGTTCGTCACCAGGCGTCGCGTCACGCGGAACGTGACGCTCGAGCTGTAGCGGCAGTTCGCCCCGACCCGCGCGCGGCGCGTCGAGATCGTGTTCGCGCGCGACTTGATCTGGATCGTCACGGTGCCGTTGCACCCGAGGGCCGGGCTGACGCCGGCCGGCAGCGTCACGCGGCCGGACGTCCGGAACCGGAACGGGACGCGCCGGTCGGCGCGCGGGGTCACGGCGATCGACAGGCCCGGCGTGAAGCGCGGCACCCGCACCGTCCGCGTGCTGAACCCCGTCTGGTTCGCGGTGTCGACGGCGACGGCCGTCAGCGTGTTGCGCCCGACGTCCTCGCCGCGCGGCTGGTAGTCGCACGTGTAGGGCGCGACGTCGTCGGTGCAGACCGTCCGCTCCTCGTCGACGAACAGCACGCGCACGACGCCGCGGTCGTCGGACGCCTCGGCGGTCAGCGTCGTGCGGGTTGTCAGCGCGGCGTTCTGGGCCGGCGTGACGAACGACACGGCCGGTGGCCGGTCCTCGGGGACGTCGCGCGCCGGGAGCCGTTCCTCGAGCGTGACGCTCTCGCAGTCGGGGGCGACGACGTCGAACGTGTCGGCGAAGACGGTGTCGGCGCCGTTGCCACAGGTCACGCGGTCGGTGAAGCCGTCGCGCAGCTCGACCGTGTCGTTCCCGATGCCGCCCGAGACGACGTCCTCGAGCGTGCCGGGGTTGATCGTGTCGTTGCCCGCGAGGCCCCGCATGATGCTGAACTCCGAGTTGTCGCTGCCGCGCAGCGTGTCGTCGCCGCCGCCGCCCTCGACGTCCTCCATGTCGAGGACGTTGTCGCCCTCGCCCTGCGCGCCGTCGTTCGCCTGGGCGTCGAACGTGACGGAGACCGGCTCGGCGGCGCCGCGTTCGAAGTAGTCGGCGACGTCGACTCCCTCGTCGCCGTCGAGGACGTCGGCCTCGTCGGGCACGCCGCCGATCAGGATGTCGTTGCCGCCCTCGCCGTGCGCGTCGTCGGCGCCGTCGTCGCCCCGGATGGAGTCGTTGTCGGGCCCGCCGAAGAGGTGGTCGGTGTCGTCGTTGCCGAGGAGGCTGTCGTTGCCCGCCTCGCCGCGGATCGTGTCGTCGCCGGCGGCGCCCGTGAGGAAGTCGTCGCCGGGGCCGCCGTTCAGCGTGTCGTTGCCGAGGCCGCCGTCGATGCCGTTGAAGCCGTCGTCCCCGTCGCCGCCGTCGATGGTGTCGTTCTCGGTTCCGCCGAAGAGATCCGGATCGCTCCCGGGGCCGCCGACGATGCGGTCGTCGCCGCCGAACCCGCGGATGCAGTCCTCGCCGTCGCCGCCGTCGATCTGATCGCCCTCCGAGCCGCCGGTGAGGTCCATGTCGTTGCAGTCGTCGCCGGGCCCGCCGTCGATGGTCGCCGGGCGCGATTGCGCGCCGAGCAGGTCGAAGCGCGATCCGTCGCTGCCGCCGCCGAGGTTCATGACGAAGCGCGCCGTTCCCGCCGCTGGGCACTGGGCCCGCAGCGCGTCGTCGTCGTCCTCCATGCACGGCGCGGTGAAGGCGATGTCGTTCGGGAGCAGGTCGGCGAACACGTAGTTGCCCTCGCCGGCGTCGAACGAGACCTCGACCTCCTCGAAGTCGTTCGTGCCGGTGACGGTGATGACGTCGCCGGACTTGCCGACCGTGGCCGCGAGGGCGGCAGGCGCTCCCCACGCGAGCGTCGCGAGCGTGACGACGAGCACCAGTCCGGACCGCATGCTGCCTCCTCCGTGGGACGAAGCGGCGAGACTACGCGCGGCGCGGCGGGGCCGCAACGCCGCCGCTAGGCGGAGGCGGCGAGCTCGGCGTCCGTCGGCGGACGCCAGCTCTTGCGCTCGGGCAGGCGGCCGCGGACGATGATCACGTCCTCCTCGCGCTGGCCCGGCGCGAGCATCCCGCGCTCCTCCAGCGTGTGGACGCGGGTTCGCATGAGCGGGCCGAGGGGGCCGCGACGGCGGGCGATGCACTCGGCGTCGTCGAGGCCGGCGTCGCGCATCGCGGCGATCGTGCGCTCGGTGCCGAGGATCGAGGAGGAGACGATGAGCAGGAAGCCGCCGGGCTTGAGGTGGTCGGGGGCCTCCTCGATCAGGCGGTCGAGGATCACGCGGCCGTCGACGCCGGCGTCCCACGCCCGCTCGAGGCCCTTCTTCGGCAGCTCGTCGCTCTCGGCCGGCACGTACGGCGGGTTGGAGACGATGGCGTCGAAGCGCTGGTCGCCGACGGGCTCGAAGAGGTCGCCCCTGAGCGCCTTCACCTTGACGCCGTTGAGGCGCGCGTTGAGCCTCGTGGTGAGGACCGCCCGGCGCGAGCAGTCGACGGCGGTGACCGAGCGGGCGCCGCGCTTGGCGGCCGTGATCGCGAGGATGCCGCTGCCCGTGCAGAGGTCGAGCACGGTCGCGCGCGGGGGCAGCGTCTGCTCGCGCAGGACGTCGGCGAGGAAGCGGGAGTCGCTGATGGGCGCGAAGACGCCAGGGGGAGTCAGAAGCCGCACGGCGACCGTGTACATATCCTGCGCGCGCCTTGCGCAAACCGACCCCTGAGCAGCTCCGCGCCGCCTTCGAGCCGCCCGCTCCCATGACGGTGGGCGTGGAGGAGGAGGTCATGCTGGTCG
>DASZDF010000632.1:0-2984 GCA_035942275.1 Solirubrobacteraceae bacterium
CGCCCCGACCACTCCATCCCGAGCCGCCGCGCGACGCGATGCGACGCGGCGTTGTCCGGCAGCACCGTCGCGAGCACCTCCTCCAGCCCCAGCTCGCCGAAGGCGACGTCGAGCCACGCTCCGGCGGCCTCGGTCGCGTAGCCGCGGCCCCACGCCGCGCGCGCGATCACCCAGCCGATCTCGACCTCCGGCCCGCGCTTCTCCAAGAGCTGCACGCCGGCCTCGCCGATCAGCGCGCCGCCGCGCTCGACCGCCCACATGCCGAACCCGTGGCGCTCCTCGTGCGCCCGGTTGGTCTCGATCAGGTCGCGGCTCTGGTCGAGCGTCGTGTGCCCCCCGCCGACCCACCTCCCGACCTCCGGATCGCTGAAGATCGCGAAGAGATCGCCGGCGTCGCCCGGGACGAATGGGCGGAGCTTCAGGCGGGCGGTGAGGATCGGCTGAGGCACCGGATCTGAGTATGGTCCCGCGCCCCATGGCCTCCCTGCTCGAACGCCGGTTCCGCCTCAGCGAGCGCGGGACCACGGCGCGGCTCGAGGCGCTCGGCGGCCTCACGACGTTCCTGACGATGGTCTACATCGTCTTCGTCAATCCCGCGATCCTCGCCGCGGCCGGCCTGCCGCTCGACGCGGTGGCCGTCGCGACCGCGCTCGCCGCCGCCATCGCCTGCATCGCGATGGGCGTCTTCGCGAACGTCCCGATCGCGCTCGCGTCGGGGCTCGGCATCAACGCCATCGTCGCGTTCGACATCGTGCTCGCGCAGAACGTGCCGTGGCAGGTGGCGATGGCGTGCGTCGTCATCGAGGGCGTCATCGCGGTGCTGCTCGTGCTCGCGGGGCTGCGCGACGCGGTGGTGCGGGCGGTCCCGCTGCCGCTCAAGCTCTCGATCGGCGTGGGCATCGGGCTGTTCATCACGCTCGTCGGGCTGCGCGAGGGCGGGATCGTGGTCAACAACCCGGCGACGGGGATCGGGCTCGGCGACCTCACGGCCGGGCCGCCGCTCATCGCGCTGGCGGGGATCCTCACCGCGCTCGCCCTCGGCGCCCGCCACGTGCGCGGGGCGATCCTCATCGGCGTCGCGGTGAGCATCGTGCTCGGGCTGATCTTCGGCGTCCTCGATGGGCCGGACGGCGTGGCCGAGATCCCGGGCTCCGGCGACTTCTCGACGATCGGCGACGCGCTCGACCCCTCGAACCTCGGCGACGCGTTCACGTGGGCGCTCGTGCCGGGGAGCTTCGCGCTGTTCATGACCGACTTCTTCGACACGGTCGGCACCGCGGTCGCCGTCGGCAACCAGGCCGGGCTGACCGACGACCAGGGCGAGCTGCCCGAGATGCGGCGCGTGCTGCTCGTCGACAGCGCGGCGGCGGCGGGCGGCGGCGCGTTCGGCGTCTCCAGCGTGACGTCGTACGTCGAGAGCGGCGCGGGCGTCGGCGCCGGCGCGCGCACGGGCCTGGCCTCCGTGGTCACCGGGCTCCTCTTCGTCGGGACGATCTTCTTCGTGCCGCTGATCGCGCTCGTCGGCCAGGGCGTGCCGTACACGGAGGAGTACACGGGGCATCCGGCCGTCGCGCCGGCGCTCGTCATGGTCGGCGCCCTGATGATGCGGCTCGCTCAGGCGATCGACTGGGAGGAGCCCGAGACCGCCTTCCCGGCCTTCCTGATCATCGCCGGCATCCCGCTGACGTTCTCGATCGCCGCAGGGATCGGGTTCGGCGTCATCGGCTACGTGGTGATCATGGCCGTCCGTGGCCGGGCGAAGGAGGTCCATCCGCTCATGTGGGGGCTCGTGCCGCTCTTCTGCGCGTTCTACGCCGAGGACTGGCTCTCCGCCAACGTGTTCTAGGCCAGGGTCACGCTCCGGTCGACGAGCGCGACCGAGTTCTGCCCGGCATCCTCGAGCAGCACCCGCAGCCGGTGGCGGCCGCGCGGCCAGCCCGTGGTGTCGAACGGGACGCTCGTGTTGACCGAGAGCGGGCACGGGACCTGGTACGCGAACTCGTACGGGTCGGCGGAGCCGGGCCGATGATCGTTGCAGCGGCCGGCGTTCTCGGCGACGCGCTTGGCCGCGACCTCGGTGTCGTCGAGGAGCACCCGGACGCGATACAGGCCGGCGCCCTCGTCCACGGCGGTGACGTTGACGATCCCGACTGCGGGAAGCGGGTCGGCCGACGCCAGGCTCCCGGTCGGCGCGATCGTGACGGTCGGGGTCGTCGTGTCGCGCAGCTTCGCGGTGCCGCCGAAGAAGCGGATCACCTGCGAGCCGTCGGCCACGCACTGCTGGCCCCAGCCGATGTCGCACGCGAGCGTCATGTTGAAGCCGTTGGCCGTGTAGGCGGCGACGTCGACGCGGTTCTGCCCGCCGAACCTTGGCGTCGCACTGCCGAGCGTCGTGCACCCGTGCCCCCAGCTGCACAGCTCCGCCGTCGGCGAGAAGATGCCGGTGGCGTCGGAGAACTGGAACGACCAGCTCCAGTGGCCGCTCATCGTCCCGTGGCGGTAGACCGTCGCCCCGGCGAACCGGACGTCGGCGGGCGCGCGGTACTGCACCCACGTGCGGTCGTCCGGCGTCGTCGTCGTGTAGCTGCCGTTCGTGCTCAGCGGGATCCCGGCGCCGCTGCCGGCGCACCGCGTGTTCGCGGCGGGGCTCGTGGAGACCGCGAGCGTGTCGAAGTGCGTCCACCCGTCCGGGAGCGTGCCGTCAGGGGCGACCCCGACGCCGGTCTGCGGGTCGGAGCACAGGATGTGGGTGTAGGTCTCCCGCCCTACGGCGGCGGTCGCGCTCGACGTCGCGGTGACCGACGCGTACGTGACCTCGGCCTGGATCGTCGCGCCGGCGTGCTCGGCGGTGAGGAGGAGCTGGTCGGACGTCTCGTTCGGGATCGGCGTGCAGCTCGTCGTGGTGCAGCGCAGCCAGCGGTAGGACGGCGTCCCGGTCGCGCGCAGCCAGGTCCCGTCCGAGACGGTGAGCACGTGGTTGACGG
>DASZDF010000633.1:0-2299 GCA_035942275.1 Solirubrobacteraceae bacterium
GCGGTCGTTCGCCCGCACGTCGCCGGTGTCGACGCCGAGGCGGTCGAGCGCGTCGAGCGTCTGGCCGAGCAGCGCCCCGCGCGGAACCGCGATCCGCAGGCCGTTGAGCGGGCTCACGCCTCGCGCTCCTCCCCGGTGAGCGCGATGTGCAGGCGGTCGACGGTCAACGCGAAGCCGACCGCCGGCAGCGGGCGCCCGAAGCGCCCGAGCAGGTCGTCGTAGCGCCCGCCGCCGCCGATCGGCTGCCCCATCGCGGGGTCGTAGACCTCGAACACCGCACCGGTGTAGTAGGAGAGGTCGCGCACCAGCCCGAGGTCGAAGATGACCCGGTCGCGCGCGCTCGCCGGCAGCCGCTCCACGACGTCCCGCAGCTCGGACGCGACGTCCGGCAGCACGTCCTCCCCGCCCCGGACCTGCGGCAGCGTCAGCAGCCGCTCGCGCTCGTCCGCGCCGAGGTCGAGGTCGCGCAAGCGGCGCTCGAGCCCGACGAAGTCGCGGGTCGACAGCTCGTGGAGGAGCCCCTCGCGCGCCTCCTCGGGGACGCCGGCGGCGGCGAGCATCCCCGGGTACAGCGAGGCGTCGCCGAGCCCGACGCGATAGTGCTGCAGGCCCGTCGCGTCGAGGGCCGCGCACAGCACGCGCAACGCCTCCGCGGTGCCCTCCGCCCCCGGCGCGCCGACCCGCTCGACGCCGGCCTGGAGGAACTCGCGCTGCTGGCCGCGGTGCGGGCGGACGCTGCGGAACGCGTTGGCGAAGTAGCAGAAGCGCAGCGGCGGCTCGGCGGCCGGGTAGCGGGTCGCGACGACCCGCGCGATCGGGACCGTCATGTCCGAGCGCAGGGCGAGCACGGCGCCGTGGTCGTCGACCACGCGGTACGCGGGCAGCGTCCCGCCGGCGCCGCCGCGCGCGAGCACCGACTCGTGCTCGAGCGACGGCGTGGCGATCTCGCCGTAGCCCTCGGCGGTGAAGACGCCGAGCAGCGCGTCGGAGATCGTGCGCAGCTCGCGCATCTCGTCGGGCAGGACGTCGCGCGTCCCGGACGGGATCGGGTGGATCACGGCTCGAACCGCTCGACGCTCGTCGCCCGCTGCTCGCCGGAGCGCAGGTCCTTGACCTCGCCGCTGTCGGTGAACCACACGTACGGGATGCCCTTGCCGTCGGCGTACGCGATCTGCCTGCCGAACTTCACGGGCTCGTGGAAGACCTCGGTCGGGATCCCCCTCGCGCGCAGCTCCGAGGCGACCTCCCGCGCGCGGCCGCGCTCCTCCTCCGACGTCAGGGCGACGAGCACCTGCGTCGGCGTCTTCGGGCCCACCGGCAGCGCGTCGGCGCCGAAGAGCCGGCCGAGGATCCGCGTCACGCCGATCGACACGCCGACGCCCGGGAGCTTGTCCTTGCCGCCCTGCACGAGGTTGTCGTAGCGCCCGCCGGAGCAGATCGCGCCCACCGACTCGTGCCCGTCCATCGTCGTCTCGTAGACGGTGCCCGTGTAGTAGTCGAGCCCGCGCACGATCGACAGGTCGGCCACGACCGGCAGCCCCTCGACGGCCCGCATCACGAACGCGAGCTCCTCGAGCCCCTCGTCGACCAGCTCGTGCTCGACGCCCAGCGCGCGCACGCCCTCCACGACGTCGCCGCGCAGCTGCGCCATCGCCAGCAGCTTCTCCGCGGGCACCCCCAGCTCGCGCAGGTCCTCTCCCACCCGCTCCGCGCCCCGCTTGTCGAGCTTGTCGAGCGCCCGCATGACCGGCGCGACGTCCTCGACGCCGAGACCCCGCATGACGCCCTCGACGAGCTTGCGGTTGTTGAAGCGGATCGTCACCGGCGGGATCTCGGGCAGCGCGGTCATCACCTGGTGGACGAGGACCGGCATCTCGGCGTCGAAGTGCAGCGAGAGCGACCCGCGCCCGACGACGTCGATGTCCGCCTGCGTGAACTCGCGGTAGCGCCCTTCCTGCGGCCGCTCCCCTCGCCACGCCTTCTGGATCTGGTAGCGCTTGAACGGGAACCGGAGGTCGTTGAGGTTCTGCGCGACGTAGCGCGCGAGGGGGACGGTCAGGTCGAAGTGCAGCCCGAGCTCCGCGCGCTCGTCCTCGCCGCCCTGGAGGCGGCGCAGCGTGTAGATCTCCTTGTCGGTCTCGCCCTTCGCGACGAGCTGCTCGATCGGCTCGACCGCGCGCGTCTCGATCGGCGCGAACCCGAACAGCTCGAACTGCGTGCGGATGCCGTCGAGCAGCCGCTGCTCGACCATCCTCTGCTCGGGCAGCCACTCGGGGAAGCCGCTGATCGCGCGCGCCTT